>JAZRXV010000024.1:0-6657 GCA_045600405.1 Candidatus Cryptobacteroides sp. | reverse complement strand
GGTTTATCTCCTGTATGGCTCTCTCGAAGGCTCCAGTCTCGCTGCCCCCCGTCTTGTCGGGGAGCACCACGAACTTGTAACTGTCCGTTCCTCCCTGAGGAATGCCTGTCCAGGGCTTCCTGTCTGTTGTCAACGGGCTGGAGAATGTCTGTGATGATGCGGCTGCTGAAATCAGCAGAAATGCCGCCGGCAATATCGCCGCAATGGTTCTGTTTATTTCTGACATATTTCGTGGAGTTGTGATTTTTCGTGTTACGGCCGGATGATTGCAACGTATCCGCCACCGGCTGCCAGATGGACTTTGAGGGGCTTTGCGGTATTCGCCGAGACGGTCTTGTGCGTAAGGTCGGTGGCAACCTTGTCGGCTTTCTTACCGTCGGCCCAGTACTCGATGCCGACAGTTTCCTTGCCGGTGAATCCCAGGTCGATGGTCACGTCGCGGGCCACTTCGTTGTTCATCACACCCAGATACCATTTGTCACCGCTGCGTTTGGCCAGGATGATGTATTCTCCCGGATAGCCTTCAATGAACCGTATGTCGTCCCATTGGGTGGGTACAACGGAAAGGAAATCGGCTCCGGGCTGGCCGAGCACGTTTGAGGGATGGTCGCAGAATACGGTGTGGGGACTTTCGTATATGACGAACTTGGAGAGTTCCGCGCAGCGGGTGTTCATTATTGATGCGGGCGAGCCCTGCCTGTGATGCCCCTGAGCCTCATTGATGAAAGCGCCGGGAGTGTAGTCCATCGCACCGGCAAGCATTCGGGTGAATGCAAGGGTGACGTTGTGGGACGGGGTGATGTTGTCGGACCATTTCGCGTATTCCGCACCCATCACACCCTCTCTCGTGACCTGGTTCGGCCAGGTGCGGTCTATGCCGTCCGGGCGGTATGCTCCGTGGAAATTGACCATCAGGTGGTGCTCTGCGGCACATTCGACGATGCGTCTGTACCAGTTGACCATCTCCTGGTCATTCCTGTCCATGAAATCGATCTTTATTCCTGCAACACCCCATTTCTCATATAAGGCAAAAGCTTCTTTATAGGCATCATTGCGGTTGACATCAGTATCATACAGCCAAAGCCAGATACGTACTCCCCGCTCTTTGGCATATGTCAGTATCTCCTGCATGTCAAGTTGCGGAGCCTCTTTGGTAATGTCAGCCTCCGGCCTGTCGAACGGACCGTACCACTGCCAGTCTACAAGCATGTATGGCCAGCCCTGAAGCGAGGCGAAATCTATATATTGCTTGATGACAGGCATCTCCATCTTTACATCCGCGCTCCACCAATGGTCCCATGCCATCATACCCGGAGCTATCCATTCCGGATTCTTTATTGCACATGGCGGATTCAGGCTGCGTATCATCTCTGATTCAATGAACCTGCCAGGATTGTCAGCGACCATTATGACACGCCATGGTGTGTCCTGGACCTCGGAGAATCTTGCTTTCACGCCATCCTCGTCCTCCCCCGGAAGCGGAGCAAGCCTTGTGATAATGGCACCGTCGGATGCAGCCGCGAACCAGCCGGGGAAATTGTCAACATATGCATCTGTCAGGGCAAGATAGTTCTCTTTATCAACCTCGATAAGCAGAGGCAGAAGATCCACCTCATCCGGGGTCATCTCTGATACCGGAGTCTTGACGAAAGGTGATTCCTGCGAGCCGTCGAAGGAACCGCCGGCATTATGTCCGATCCATGCGCTGGAACCTTCCGGGATACGGAATTCCGTCAGTTCCTTCGTTATCTTACGGTCACCGGGCACCGATGATGGATATAAAGTATAGCGGAACGCAGCACCATCATTATACACCCTTACGGTAATGTCCATGCGGCGGCGGTCATTCCCATTCTCGCGAAGGCGGAGAACAGTCTCATTATAAAGAAGTTTAACATGAGCATGCTTGTTCTTTACAACAGGATCCCAGGCATCCGTATGAAGACGTACATTGCATGGCTCGATGAGAGAAAGATTCTCCGCCATAGGAGCTTCCCCCTTGAACTCAAAACCCATAGGAGAAGGGGAAATCAGCGTCTTTCCATTGAATGCGACACTATAAGTAATGGCAGTTCCAACATTGATATCAAGTGAGATACTTGAATCAGGAGATGTAACTGTAACACTCTCTGCCGATACTGTCCATGCAGCGGCAAAGAAACATAAAAGGGCAACGAATATTCTTTTCATATTTTATTAATTATCAAACACTTATAATACACACCCATCACCGGACAACTTCCATATGTCCAAGGAACATTGCGGTCTCGTCCGGTGTGAAGCGGCGCTCATGGACATAGGCCTCGAGAGCGGCGGCGTCCACAGTGCGGACATCAGCATAGCAGGCGTCACGGTGCGCGATGACAAGACCGCATATACTGGCTTCAGGAATCATGGAGCAGGACTCCGTAAGAGTTATGCCCATATCCGGCAGCAGCGCAAGCAGGTCGCGCTTGATACTGTGATCCGGACAGCATGCATAACCGACACCGGGCATAATGAGCTTCAAACCCGGCGGAAGGGTACCGGAAAGATCTTCGCAAAGCATTCCCGAGGCTGTCTCCGCAAGGGTCACACATACGCCATGTTTCACAAGGTCACCGGCGATATCTCCGAGACCGTCCACACTTATCGCGAACACACCCAGGGACGCAGTTCCCTCCTCCGGGAAGAAATCACAGAGCGAGATTCCACCCTCCCCTGACTGACGCAGCATCGGCAGCCTGAAAGAAGGATTGTCACACACTATCGCATCGCCATCCCTCCTGCACTCGAAAAAGCGTACACAGCGCCTGACCCTCAACGATGAATCATCCAGGTATCCCATGGCTTCCGCCTTGAATTCGTCAGAGCCGGCCGGCAAACGGCAGACTGCATTGAAAGTCTTCCAGTCAAATCCATCCGCATATCCCGACGCAGGAAGGACTTCCGGACCTATGTCATCCGGAATCACATCCATATATGCATCTGCATCCGTTGATACCCGGCAGTCAAGACCTCGTCCTCCGTGGACATCCCCATGGCTCATCAGCGATAACAGTTTCTCGCGGGATGCGGACTCCTCCTGGATAAAGGCAGAAGGTGACATCATGTATCTCTTTGCCATCACAGCAGTTGCAGAAGCATCAGCGCCATAGTGGACATTATCATAGAGAGGAGCGAGTTTCAATGCTGTATGTATCGCGGAAGCTGCGGCACCGCCCACGAAAAGGGGTTGTTTGAAACCTCCCTCCGCCATCTTCCGGCAAAGTTCCTCCATCCTGTAGAGCGACGGTGTGATAAGTCCGCTGACACCGATTATGTCTGCACCGGTCTCCACCGCCTTTTCCAGGATGGCCTCCGCCGGCACCATGACCCCGAGGTCGATCACTTCGAAACCGCTGCACTGCAGGACTATTGAAGTGATATTCTTTCCAATGTCATGCACATCACCCTTGACAGTCGCCATTATGACCTTTGGTCTGCTCTCCCCTTCCTCCGACGCAACCGTCATATAGGGCTGAAGCACGGACACCACATCCTGCATCACCTTTGCGGACCGCACAACCTGAGGCAGGAACATTTTGCCTTCGGCAAACCTGCTCCCAACTTCGGCCATAGCATCCATCAAAGTTCCTTCGATAAGCGTGACTGCGTCCCCGGCATCGTTCATCGCCTCGATGGCATCAGCTTCAAGCGAAGGGCTTCCGCCCTTGAGGACTGCCTTGAAAAGCCTCTGGCCTGCAGTACCGCCTTCAGTCGAAGGCCCGTCCGGAACGGCCTCCCTGGCATCCGCGAGGCCGGAAGCATATTCCACCAGCGCGTCCGTAGCCCCGCTGCTGCGGTCAAAGATCAGGTCTTCTACAAGATTGCGCAGTGCAGGATCGATCTCGTCGTACAACTGCAACATCTGAGGATTGACAATGGCCATGTCAAGTCCGGCAGCTATCGCATGATACAGGAAAACTGAATGCATGGCCTCACGGACGGCATTCTTCCCGCGGAAAGCGAATGAAAGGTTCGAGATGCCGCCGGATGTCAGAGCTCCGGGCAGGTTGCCTTTGATCCAGCGTACCGCCTCTATGTAATCCACAGCGAACTTTGCATGTTCAGGAATGCCCGTACCTATCGACAGGACATTGACATCGAATATTATATTTTCCGGACTGATACCGGCCCCTGTCAGCAATTGATATGAGCGGCGGCATATCTCAACCTTGCGGTCGTAGGTCACTGCCTGCCCCTGCTCGTCGAAAGCCATCACCACCATCGCTGCGCCCAACCCGTCTATTATGCGGGCCCGGCGGAGGAATTCCTCCTCCCCATCCTTCAAGGAAATGGAATTGACTATGGAGCGCCCCTGAACGTTCTTCAAAGCCTCCTCTATTGTATCAAAATGGGATGAATCTATCATGACAGCGGCCTTGCCGACAGACGGATCCGAGGCAATATGCCTGAGGAAGACGCGCATCTGCTCCTTCGAATCGAGCATAGCGTCATCCATATTGATATCTATCACGCGGGCTCCGCCTTCAATCTGGTCCGCAGCGACCTGCAGCGCCTCCTCATATGCTCCTGATGCAATCAGGCGGGCAAATTTCCGCGAACCGGCCACATTGGTGCGCTCGCCTATATTCGTGAAATTCTGGCTTCTGTCCACGGTCACAGGCTCCAGTCCGCTGACAGAAAGAGAGCGGTCATGGGACTTTATTGCACGGGGGGCGCAAGCTCTTACAGCGCCGGCGACAGCCGAGATATGGTCAGGCGTAGAGCCGCAGCACCCACCGGCAATATTGACGAGGCCTTCGGCAGCCATTGCGCCAAGTACAGAAGCCATACGCTCCGGAGTATCATTGTAGCGTCCCATCTCGTCCGGGATTCCGGCATTCGGATAGAATATGGTCGGGACATCGGAAAAAGCAGCCACGTCAGTTGCAAGCACCTTCATCTGCGATGCCCCGAGGGCACAGTTGATTCCGAATGCGGCCAGATCCGGACAATGTCTTACGGAGTGATAGAATGCCTCCAGCGTCTGTCCGGTCAGTGTCCGGCCGCTGCGGTCACTGACGGTCGCAGAGATGATCACAGGCAGGCTGTTCCCCATGCGCTCAAGGGCACATATGGCCGCCTTTGTGACGAGTGCGTCAAAACATGTCTCCAACAGGAAAAGATCAACCCCGCCATCGCGCAGGGCTGTCATCTGTTCCTGATATATCTCCACAAGTTCGTCGAATGAATACTTCCGGAATACCGGATCCGATGCGTCCGAAGGCATGGTCAGGGAGAATCCCGTAGGACCCAAGCTGCCGGCCACATATACTTTCCTGTCCGAAGCATCAGCTGCCGCACGTGCTATCCGGGCCGCCTCAAGCGCCATCCCGGATGCTTTTGGAGACAGGCCATATTCTGCCTGGCTGATTCGGTTCGCGCCGAAACTATTGGTTTCTATGATATCGGCCCCTGCCTCGATGAAGCTCCGGTGTATCTCACGTATGAAATCCGGATCAGACAGGTTCAGTTCCTCGTTGTCGCCGATATGGCGGCGCTGGATCATTGTCCCCATCGCTCCGTCAAGAACAAGGATACGCCTGTTCAGATCCTCTTTGAAACCCATGGCGCTAGAAATTATCTCTCAGAATACCGACTATATTCTCCGCCTTGCCCATGGTATAGAAATGGACGGCAGGCACATCATGCCTTAGAAGGTCCCTGCACTGTGCGGAGCACCATTCTGCGCCTATTCTGTAGCAGGCATTCCTGTCATCCTTGTGCGCCTCAATCTCTTTTGTAAGTTCGAGCGGGATATCTATTGAGAACGCCTCCGGCAGAAGTGCGATCTGACGCAGACCGGATATAGGTTTGAGCCCCGGAATTATCGGCACCGTTATACCGGCGGCGCGGCATTTGTCACGGAAATCATAGAAAACCTTATTGTCGAAGAACATCTGTGTCACGATATAATCTGCACCTGCATCAACTTTCTTCTTGAGATTGGCGATGTCAGTCTCGATGTTGGGAGCCTCGAAATGCTTTTCCGGATATCCACCGACACCGATGGCAAAGTCGGCTTCAGTGAAAGAGCGGACGGCCGCGACAAGTTCGGAAGCATATCTGAATCCGTCAGGCTCTGGGGTGAAACGTTTTTCCCCGGTGATGCAGTCACCGCGGAGGGCCAGGATATTCTCTATGCCGAGGAACTTGAAATCATGCAGCTGGGACATAATAGCCTCCCGTCCCGCACCTCCGCATATGACATGAGGCACAACCTCGACCTTGAATTCCGACATCACAGCGGCACAGACAGCCGTCTCGGAGACACGTCTGCGCACAAGGGTGCGTTTGAAACTGCCATCATCCCGGGGTTCGAAGGAATATTCATCCCTGTGGCAGGTGACATTGATAAAAGGAGGTTTGAACTCCATAAACGGTCTTATGGAGTCCAGAAGCTCATCTTTTGTCACGCCTTTCAGCGGCGGGACTATCTCAAGTGAAGGAAAAGGTTTCGCACCTTGTCCGAACAGATCCGGAATTCTCATATTACAAATATAGATAAAAACCAGCGTTTTTAGGCCGGTTAAATAAAAATCAAGACCCCATACTATCTTTATTGGCAAAAGCGGACATGGCATCACTGCCTGCCGCACGAATATAAGTTAAACGGGCTTGGTGTCCCAAAAA
>JAZRXV010000023.1:0-4510 GCA_045600405.1 Candidatus Cryptobacteroides sp. | reverse complement strand
AATAGGAGGGGATAATCCCTATATCTTGCAAAACAACTGTCTGAGAATCGAAAAATCCGGCACAATCTGAGAAACCGTCAAATTGAGCCGGATACTGTATTGTCAAGGACTTATAAAATAGCACTCTTTTTCAGTGCCCTCGCGCCTGTGCGCCGACGGACACGCTGACGGCAAGTAGTGCCGTCAGGACCGTTCCCACCCACCTGCCGGTGATCCGCGAAGTGAGCGGTTTTGAGGATGAATGATTCGAGTGATTCATGTCGATAACAATCCTATATTAAAGTTTGACGTATTTGAAGTCATCATTGTAGAGGCCGTGAAGTTCGAGCGCCCCCCAGTTGCCTCCGCCGTTGTTCATCTGCTTGAACGACATGTGTACGGCGCGGTGGAAGCCGTTGGTCATCTTGTAGATGCACCAGCAGTGGACGCGGCGGCGGATTGGATTGCCCCACTGATAGTCGTACTGCCATTCCGGACTCATCAGGACAGCCTTGATGAAGGTGACTTCCGGATGGGTCTTGTTCGCGACAGCAAGACACTGCGCCTCAAGTGACGGGTTAGGTCCGTTCTGCCACTTCGATGCCGGCACCGGCTCCAGGCTGTTCTTGATATTCTCAAGATTGGCTTCTTTTACGGCCTCGGCCTCTGCGGCCCACTGGGCCTTCTGGCGTGCGCTCGCCGCTGCGGCGCCGTCAATCGAGGTCGCGCCCTCAAGGTAGCTGTACGTTTTCTTGTACTCCGGACTCATGTCGGCCCAGACCTCTTCAAGACGGGTCGCGATTGCCTGATATTCCGGGGATGCCAGACGCTCCGCCGTCATATATTTGTCCTTGCTTTCAATCGCTCCCTTTGTGATGGCAAGGGCTTCGGCAAGGTGATAGCCCTGGATGTTGAGGTCTTCGGTGCCGTTTATCTTGTCAAAATACCATCCGACGTTCTCAAGATACTTCTGGTACGGATCCGGATTCTTGGACCACACGGGTTCTCCTATAAGCTCCATCTTTGGACTGTTTGTCTGGTTGAATCGGAAGGATGCGTATGACTCAGAATAATTCGTAGTACTCGATGAGTTCTTCTGAGGGTGCTTCATGATCACCTTGTACAGGATGTCAAAAGGTTTCTGGGCGTCAGGCGAGCACAGATAACTGACATCCTTAAGCTGGACAGCCTCTTCGACGAGGGTCTGGTAGTAATAGAACGCGGCATACACATCCTCGATGTTTGACTTTACATCCACATCCGCAGGCTTCGGGCCCTTAGCTTGAACCTTCGGGCCGGTCTGCTCGAAAGAAATGTCCTGGACAGTATTGGTGACTGCAGCACCGGTCGTGTTTTCAACTGTTGCAGCGGGGGTCTCCGCCTGTGGCACGGCCGCCTCCACCACTTTGTTTTCAGTTTCATTCACTGCCTTGTCCTTAGCGTTCTTGACTGCCTCCGCCGCTTTCTCCTTCACGACGCTCTTAAGTTTTCCGAGGTTGACTTGTGCTGAGCTGGGGGTGCCTGTGCAGATTATCATCAGGACAGACAACATTGCGAACATTGATTTTTTCATGGCTGTTTTATTTTTGTGATGATGTTTTTGATCAGCTTAACTGTTTGCAAATGTGCAGGATTACCTATTAAAATAAATGAGTCATTTGACTCATTTGTGCGATTTTTCATATATTTGGCGTATGAAATCCTTCTTTCATATTCTTCTTTCCGCCGTCTTGCTCCTCTCCCCGTCAGGATGTACAAGGAAAACTGATCCTCCGGAGACGGAGTATCAGCAGTGTCTCGAATTCCTTGCTTCCGGTAAGGAAAAACTGGTATCCCAGGATTATGACACGGCCATGGAAGAATCAGTGAAGGCTCTTTCCATAGCCGAAGCGTCCGGATATAGTGAATTGAAGGCTGAGGCTCTTTGTGCAATCGCACATATCGATGTTGCGACCAGCCATGATGACCATGCGTGGGATTATTCTTTACAGGCTGAAGAAATTGCCAGGAAAGAAGGTTTTGACAGGGTCCTTGCCAAGGCCTTGAACATAAAGGCCAGGATATGTTCATTGGCGGATATGTCCCCTGATTCCAACCGGAATGACGAGGGCGTGGAATATCTGAATGAATCGCTCAAGATTTGTCAGGATGGAGGATATGAGACGGAAATGGTCGATGCCCTGTTGTGCATGTCCCAGATCTATGTCAATAAGAACAGGTGGAATTCGAAAGTAGTGGAATCATATTACCGGATTGCGGGTGACTGCCTCGACAGGGCCGAAACGATAATCGGGAAATCTGGAGACAGGGTGCCCCTGGGAAAGGTGGTTGCATACCGTATGAGGTATTTCAGGCAGGGAGGAAAGATTGAAGAGGCGATATCCTACGGCCACCGCATCCTTGATGAGTGTGCCGACGATGATTACCTGATGAAGATGCAGGTGTGCGATTTCCTCACCGCACTTTATGCCCAGCAGGATGACATCGCAAATTCCATTGATTACCACAGCCTGTGCACGCAGGCCATGTCATCCTACTACCGCAAGGTTGCCGATGATAATCTGCTTGAGATAGAGACCAGATATGAGACCTCTCTGAAAGAATCCAAGATTATCCGGTTGAAATATCAGTTGCTCAGCCTTGTCCTTCTCATCGGGTTCTGCACGCTTTCAATCTGCTGGCTGTATGGACGCAATCTGCGGATAAGGCGCAGGAACATTGAACTTCAGAAAGCAAACCATATCAAGGATAACCTGCTTTCTTTTATTTCAAAGGACCTCAAGAATCCTCTTTCCTCTCAGAAAAATGCAATCGCCGAATTGTCCAGACAATGTGCCACGCTGTCAGAGGATGATGTGAAGCAGCGATGCAACGACCTTGTGTCCAGCACCGAGGCCCTGACAGAGGATGTTGCACAATATATGACGGACGTGATCATGGCACGTCAATCAGCAGCCTCCAACTTCGGCTTGACCAAGAGAGAGGTGGAGATACTGCAGATGAGCGCCAAAGGTTTAACTGTCAAGGAAATAGCTTCCAAGCTGAATATCAGCGACAGGACCGTCGGCAATCACAGGGCACATATCTTCGAGAAACTGGATGTGGGCAATATCTCGGAGATGATAAAGAAAGCTACGGAATACGGTATTCTTTGATGCCCATTCCGTGGTGCTACGGTGGTGCAGAAGCACTAAAAATTCGGAGGCGAAGCCGACGCAGGGAGGTTTGGAGGGGAACGCCCCTCCATTCAATAATAGCCCTCGTATCTTATTATTAATTAATCCGTTGCTTCTGTCATATAAATTCTTTAGTGAAACAAATAGGTGTTTCTGAAGGTCTCTACTTCCCATTTATTCTCATGACAAAGCAAGTCCTGAATCTGGAGGCTTTTCACACCGGCATCGTAAGCTAAGCGTCCAAAGTCACGTCTCGCGCTGTGAAATGAGAAAGGTTCTATCCCCAGCATATCCGCCACTTTCTTGAGTTGCTTGTTGATGACAACTTCCTTTGCATTGATTGCAGTGAACAGTTTCTTGTGAATCTCCTTCGGCATCTGCATAATGGAGTTATAATCTTTATATCGAGCGTAATCGGCATTAGCATCAAGATAAGGGAACACATTGACTAACTTTGTCCACGCCACGTCTGCCAAGGGCAAGAGCCTCGGTTGCGAGAAAGCGTCTTCTCTGGTATTCGCTGAGCGTAGACATAAACGACAGTTTTTCTGTTGTCAGCACTTTTTTTCATAAATTAATACTATATGCCAGGTTTCTTCATTTCATTCACTACCTGCTCCTCGGCAGTCTTTAAAGGAAGGTCTTTCCTTGTCAGCTCGAACTGATATTCCTTTTCCGGGCCTACCGAAATATTGTCTCTGTAACCGTCTGCAGGGCTGACATCATAATTCCACTGCCAGGAGACAGGCTTGGCCTCGTACAGGCCGTAATTGAGATTTCGGATAGTTTTGCTGACCGTAGCATCACCGTTTCCGGTCAGGACTACAGGCCAGAACCTCTCTCCGTCATTGTAGCTTAGACGGAACATAGCAGACTCGCCTTCTATCAGATTCTTCACCGTGATTATTATGTGAAGCAATTCATACCCCAGGGTGAGGTTGAGGTAATTGGTATATGTATTGGAGTTTCCCGTGAAAGATACCAGATGCTTGAGGTATGTGTTTGCGGTCAGCTGGTCCGCATACCTTGCATTGGTCGCAGCGTCAAGATTGGTTCCCTTATCGTAGTTGGCGTCCGCCGCATTGTAGTCTTCATACCAGTTCGGGCTGGCGTCCTTGTATGCAAAGCCGGCAAGCTCCATCGACTTGACATTAGGTATCGTGACAGAAGTGCGCACTCCGCTGGAAGTGATGTCGTTGCCTCCGATAGACGCTTCGTTGCCGTAAAGACCGAATTCGGAGCCTTCGCTGATGTCGATGACAAGGGTGGTTGTAGGTGTGGAGGCGTCATTGTTGAACACGAAGATGCCTCCTCCGAAGCCGTCGTTCCTGGCATTGTATGTTGTCTTAGCCGCA
>JAZRXV010000022.1:0-27437 GCA_045600405.1 Candidatus Cryptobacteroides sp. | reverse complement strand
TTTATTTTCCTACCGTATCGCTCACCTTACCGAGCATGTGAAGAAGAACAAGAAGGACGTTGTCACACGCCGCAGTCTTCTCCGCCTTGTAGGTAAGCGTCGTCAGATTCTGGACTACCTCCAGAAAGTCGACATCGAGAGGTACAGAAGCATTATCAAGGAGCTCGGTCTCCGTCGATAATCACACGATAGGAAAGACAAGGGGAGGTACCCGGGCGGTACCGCCCCTTTTTTGAAGAAAAGACGTAAAGGAAAACAATAATGAACACCATCAACAAAAGAATCGAACTCGCGGACGGCCGCGTGATCGAAATCGAGACCGGAAAACTCGCCAAGCAGGCAGCCGGTTCAGCTGTAGTGAAAATGGGTGGTACCATGCTTCTCGCCACCGTCACAGCTGCGAAAGAAGTCAAGGAAGGCACCGATTTCATGCCTCTTACAGTAGATTATAAGGAGAAGTTCTATTCAGCAGGTCGCTTCCCTGGCGGATTCATGAAGAGAGAGGGCAAGTCCTCAGACTACGAGATCCTCATCTCCCGCCTCATCGACCGCCCTATCCGCCCGCTGTGGCCGGATGATTTCCACCTCGAGGTGTTTGTCAACGTGACCCTCATCTCAGCAGAAAAAAATATCCAGCCTGACGCACTTGCTGGTCTCGCAGCATCCTGCGCACTTGCAACCTCAGACCTTCCGTTCCTCGGACCTATATCCGAAGTACGCGTCTGCCGTATCGACGGTCAGTTCGTCATCAACCCTTCCTTCTCCGACATGGAGCGTGCCGACCTCGAACTCATGGTCGCAGCAACTGAGGAGAACATCATGATGGTTGAAGGCGAGATGAAGGAAGTCAGCGAGCACGACATGCTCGAATCCATCAAGTTCGCCCACGAGGAGATCAAGAAGCACTGCCGCATCCAGAAGGAACTCATGAAGGAGCTCGGCACCGATGTGAACAAGCGCGACTATCCTCACGACGTCGAGGACGAAGAGCTCAAGAAGGCAGTCCACGATTTCTGCTATGACAAGTGCTATGCACTCGCCAAGTCAGCAAAGCCTAAGCACGAGCGCGAAGACGGCTTCAAGGCCATAAAGGAAGACTTCCTCGCAACCATTCCTGAAGAAGAGCTCGAGGAGAAGACCCCGCTCGTCGAAAGATACTACCATGCAGAGGAGAAAGAGGCCATGCGCAACATGATCCTCGATGAAGGATGCCGTCTCGACGGCCGCGTATGCAATGAGGTCCGCCCTATCTGGTGCGAAGTGGATTATCTCCCATGCGCACACGGAAGCGCCATCTTCACCCGCGGTGAGACACAGTCACTCGCATCCGTGACCCTCGGCACCAAGATGGACATGAAGGAGACCGACGAGGTCCTCATCCAGGACGACCAGCAGATAGTCCTCCACTACAACTTCCCACCGTTCGCAACGGGCGACGCCAAGGCTCAGAGAGGTGTGGGACGCCGCGAGATCGGACACGGAAACCTCGCTCTCCGTGCTCTCAAGCCGGTCATCCCTACAGCTCCGGAGAACCCGTATGCAGTACGCATCGTATCAGATATCCTCGAGTCCAACGGATCGTCATCCATGGCATCAGTGTGCGGCGGCTGCCTCGCACTCATGGACGCAGGTGTCAAGATTACGAAGCCTGTGGCAGGTGTGGCAATGGGCCTCATCACCGACGAAGAGCGTCCTAACGACCGCTACGCCATCCTCACCGATATCCTCGGAGACGAGGACCACCTCGGAGACATGGACTTCAAGGTCACAGGTACCGCCGACGGTATCACCGCAACCCAGATGGACATCAAGGTCAACGGCCTGAGCTACGACGTACTCGAGAAGGCTCTCGAGCAGGCACGTCAGGGCCGCATGCACATCATGGGCGAAATGATGAAGACCATCAGCGCACCGCGTGAGGACTACAAGCCGTTCGTACCTCGTATCGAGCAGATGCGCATCCCAGCAGAGTTCATCGGTGCAGTCATCGGCAAGGGTGGTGAGACCATCCAGAAGATCCAGAAGGAGACCGGTGCAGTCATCACCATCACCGAAGAGCCTATACCGGGTACCAACCTTACCGAAGGCGTCGTGGACGTTGCTTCCAATGACGGAGAGGCAATGCAGAAAGCTCTCGAGTGGATCAAGGGCATATGCGCAGTTCCTGAGGCCGGAGAGACCTATCACGGAAAGGTGGTCAGCATCCTCGATTTCGGCGCATTCATCGAGATTCTCCCGGGCAAGGAAGGACTTCTCCACGTGTCCGAGATAGCATGGACCAAGACCGAGAAGGTCGAGGACGTGCTCAAGGTCGGCGACGAAGTTGATGTCAAGCTCCTCGAGATAGATGCCAAGACCGGAAAGATGCGCCTCTCAATGCGCGCACTCACCGAAAAGCCGGAAGGCTATGTAGAGCCTGAGCGCAAGCCAAGGAGCAACGACCGCCGTGACGACCATCGCGGAGGCGACCGCAGAGGTGGCAATGACCGCCGGGGTGGTGACCGCCGTGACGACCGCCGCTCAGGTGAGCGCCGTCCTGGAGGAGACCGTCCGCGCCACAACGGACCTCGCAATGAGGCTCCGGCACCGGTGGTCGACGATTTCAAGGAGCCGGTTGACGAAGTGTTCTAGACTGAACGACAAATATTTGCAAAAGGGAACGATGTCCGTTCCCTTTTGTTTTTCATATTGAATTCTTATATTTGAAGGATGTAAAAACATAAAAATTATGAAAAATAATACCGAAAACGGCTACAAGTGGAATTATGTCTCTCTGGGAGGCGTCACACGGGTGGCCATCAACTCAGGCGAAGACATCGCCCATCTCGGAGAACTCGACCAGAAGAAATGGACGGTGCTCAGCTGCCCGGTCAAAGGCTTCGAATTCGACGAAAAGACACTTTCGATGATAGACCTCGACGGAGATGGCAAAATACGTGTCCAAGAGGTGGTCAAGACTGCCGAGTGGCTGACTTCCATCATCAAGGACAAGGACAGCATACTCAAGGGCAGCGACGTCCTCCCTCTCGACCTGATTGACGAGAGCAACGAAACGGGAGCAAGACTCAAGGAATCCGCCAGGCAGATCCTGAAGAACCTGGGGTTGGAGAAGGACAGCATATGTACAGCCGACACGACCGACAGCGTAGCTATTTTCGCAAACACGAAATTCAACGGAGACGGTATCATCACTCCGGTATCCACTGATGATGAAGCTCTCAAGGCGGTGATTACGGCATGCGCAGCTCAGATCGGCTCCGAAACCGACAGGAACGGCGAGGCCGGCGTCACAGCTGAGCTTCTGGAGAAATTCTACACTGCATGCGCAGACTATGCGGCATGGCAGGATGCAGCCGAGGCTGACAAGGCTGCCATATTCCCGTTAGGAGACAATACCGAAGCCGGATTCGCAGCATGCGAAGCTATCAAGGACAAGGTGGCTGACTATTTCATGCGCTGCAAGCTCATCAATTTCGACGATGCCGTCTCAGCGGCAGTTGACGTGTCAGCGGACAAGATCGGCGCCATCAGCGACAAGAACCTCGCGGTATGCTCCGAAGAGATCGCCACATATCCTCTCGCCCGCCCTACCAAGGAGCAGGTACTGCCTTTCGGCGCCATCAACCCTGCATGGCAGGCTGCGTTCGCCGCTGTCAAGACGCTGGTGCTCGACACCGAACTCGCAGGCAAGGACTCGATGACCGAGGAGGAATGGAACGGCATCATCGCCAAATTCGGACCTTACGTCGCATGGAAGGATGCAAAGAAGGGTACGGAAGTCGAAGCTCTCGGACTCGAGACTGTCAGGAAGACTCTCAGCGAAGACCGCAAGGCAGACCTTCTCGCTCTCATAGAGCAGGACCTCGCCCTCAAACAGGACGCAGAGTCCATCGATGAAGTCTGCAAGCTTTCATTCGTATACCGCGATTTCGCGAAGCTCCTGAGGAACTATGTGGCCTTCACGGACTTCTATTCCCTCGACCCGGAAGTGACGGCTGTGTTTGACGCAGGAGAACTCTATATCGACGAGCGTTGCTGCAAGCTCTGTATCAGAGTGGAAGACATGGGGCAGCACGGCGACATGGCCAAGCTCAGCAATATGTTCCTGATCTACTGCGCCTGCACATCCAAGACACTCGGCAAGAGCATGAACATCGTCGCCGTAATGACCGCCGGCAAGACCCGCGACCTCCGACCGGGCAAGAACGGAATCTTCTATGACCGTGAAGGAAACGACTGGGACGCCGTCATCACAAATGTGGTTGACAATCCTATCAGCGTGAAGCAGGCCTTCTGGAGCCCATACCGCAAGTTCGCCAACTTCATCTCGGAGAAGATATCCAAATCCGCGGCCGACAAGGACGCAGCCGCAACTGCGAAACTGCAGAGCGCATCCGCTGAAGGTGCGCCGAAACAGGCATTCGATCCTACCAAACTGGCTATAACCTTCTCAATGATCACCATTGCGGCGGCAGCCATCTTGGGAGCCATTACCGGAATCATCGCGATACTGCTGAAACTCTCCTGGTGGAAGTGGCTCATCCTTATTGCCGCCATCATGCTCGTAATCTCCGGACCATCATGCTTCCTGGCATGGCTCAAACTGCGCAAGCGCAATCTCGGACCGGTCCTCAACGCCAACGGCTGGGCCATCAACTCCCTTGTGCTTGTCAATATCCTGTTCGGCAACACCCTGACCAGCGTAGCCAAATACCCTGTCGCCAAGGGTGACGATCCTTTCAAGAAGAAGACCCCATGGTGGCGCAAGGCGCTCAGGTGGATCATCGCACTTGCCATCGTGGCATTCGTGGCCGGATACTGCACCGACAATCTCGGATTCATGGGCATCCACAAGAAAGTCAAGGCAGAGCCTGTGGCTGTGGAGGCAGTCGCCGAACCGGCCGAAGCCGCACCGGCAGCAGAATAGAAACTATATTTTCCTAAGACCGAGGCCAGGCTCGTCCGGAAGGATGAGCCTGCCTTTTTCTACCCTGACGCCCTTGAAAAGATCGTTGGAAATCAGCAGATTGCCGTCCAGATCGGCGAAATCCACCGCAGGAGCAAGATGCGCCGCAGCCGTCACCGCGCAGGAGGTCTCGGTCATGCATCCCACCATCACCTTCATTCCGCAGGCACGGGCATAATTGACCATCTTCCAAGCCTCTGACATACCGCCGCACTTCATCAGTTTGACATTGATGCCGTGGAATGCCCCCTTCACCCGGTCGATATCGCCAAGATGCTGCACGCTCTCATCGGCAAACACAGGGATAGGACTGCGCTCCGTCAGCCATGCATTATCGTCAAGGCTCTTCATCGGCTGCTCCACCATCACCACCCCATGCTCATGCAGGGTATATATCTCGTCGATTGCACGGAACTTGTCCGTCCAACCGCGGTTGGCATCCACAGACAGCGGCACATCCGTCACACTGCGGATAGTGCGTATCATCATCTCATCCGAATCCAGACCCACCTTCACCTTCAGGATATTGAAACGTCCTGCGGCCTCCTCCGTCTTCTGACGCACGACCTCTTCGCTATCTATGCCTATGGTAAAGGTCGTGGACGGAGCCTTCTCAGGATTCAGGCCCCAGATGCGGAACCACGGCGCCCCAAGGAGCTGCCCCACCAGATCATGCAGGGCGATATCCACTGCAGCCTTGCCCGGCTCATCCCCGGGAGAAAGGGAATTGACATAGTCCATGATATCCTCGATCCGATACGGATCGCTGAATCCGCTCAGGTCCACCTTCGACAGGAAGGCGCACACCGACTCGGTGGTATGCCCGAGATAAGGCGGCATCGAAGCCTCCCCATATCCGGTAAAACCCTCATAGTCGATACGCACCTGCACATCAGGCGTGGTAGTGCGCGACATCGCCGACACGGTGAAAGTATGCTCGAGCTGCAGGGTATAAGGCTCGAACGAAAGCGACATGCGCCCGCGGCGCGGTTTGAAAGACCTTGGCCTGCCCAGACGCAACGGCTTACCGCTGCACCCCGCCAGAGACGCGCCTGCGGCCACCACCGCCGACGCCTTCAGGAAATCTCGTCTGTCCATATGGACAAAGATAGAAAGAACCCCCACAAAAAGTCAATTAATTTTGCACAATCCGATAAAATATCTAAATTTGCAGTCCCGTAGCCGGAACACGGCAATCTGTAATCCAATGACAGACCGGGAAGGAGAGGTGGTAGAGTGGTCGATTACGGCAGTCTTGAAAACTGTTGACCTGCGAGGGTCCGGGGGTTCGAATCCCTCCCTCTCCGCAACCTTTTGAAGCCCAGCGCATAGCGCCGGGCTTTTTTGATGCCCGGACATCAAGAGCTTGCTATTGTAGGGAAAGGACCGGAAATGCAAAGCCGCTCCGCGGCTACGCAAAGTTCAAAAGAAAGCGGTCAAATCACAATCTCATGTATTCCGGCTGAGCCGATGCGTATCTCACGTGTCCTGCCCGATTCCTTGAAGAAAAGGCTGACGGTGTCCGGCTCGGCAGTCTGCACCGTAACTGTCCAGCCTTCAGATCCTTTCTTTATGCCAAGGATATCCGAAGTGTTGGAGCTTGCGCAGGCCGCAAGTCCTTCAGCCATGCGTATGGTCTTGAGTTCGAACGGCTTGACCCCTATCTCGAAGCTGCTGTCGCCATATTTCAGCCTGAAGTTCTTCGGCTGATAGTTGTACCAATCGGCGTCAAGCACATATGCAGTCCTCAGACCTCCGTCCTGCCATATGGCGAAGTCCACCCCCTGCATAGCGTCTATCCAACCGCATTCCGGCTCGGAGGCGACGGCGAGGTCACTCTGAGCCTTCATCTCCGCCAGATAGTCATCATGTATCGCGGAAGAGGCCGGATACACTTTCTGAGCATAGAATATCGTCTTGCCCCTACCGAAAGGGATAACGTTCTTACCCGTGAGGCTCCTGTAGTCCTCGCCGAGCATTTCACGCAGAGGGGCATCGTCATCAGGGAAGGCAGGCTCTTCATCAGGCTGCAGACAGGAATTGGCATGGGCGGCGGTCATGATGAGTGTGCCCCCGCCGAAGACAAAGTCCCTGAGGCGCTCGAAGTCAGCCCTGTCGTAGCTGTTCCAGCCGAGGAACACCGCGAGCCTGTATTTGTCAAGCACGTCCCTCGGTGCCTCCACGGGAACGAAGTCAACGGCTCCGTAAGGGGAATACGAGAATTCTCTTTTCCCGCCCTGCGAAGCATCCGGAGTGATCTCCGATGGATAATAGACGCTGAAGAGGTCGTAGCTGGAGATCATGTCGCCGCATTTCCACTTATCGCCGTCCTGATTCCATATCGAGGACATGCCGAAGAAATTCCACGGATCATTGCGGCCCTGGATGACAGCGATATCAGTGTGCAGTTCTCCCCTGCGGTCATGGGTCTGGACATAGTCCATCATGTGGTTCTGGGCCTCCATATGCTTCCTGCCAGCTTCGGAGTAGCGGTCAGGGTCATACTCGGTCTTGTAGAGCGCATCCTCGGTATTGAGGTGGGAGGAACCGTGCATATAGGCGACGGCATGGGACATGAAGAGACGCAGAGGGCTTCTGGGTATATTATCATAGCCGTATGACCACTGCATCGCATGGAGGGAGCCGAATACAGGCTTGGAATACGCTCTGGAGGCACCTCGGAGGCTGCACATGAGGATATCGTCGGGAGCGTACATCATCTCCGAGCCGAGCCAGTCATACCCGGCCTGATAGAAATAGCGGAACATGACGGATGGGCCGGTATGACGGGTGCTCTCCCCTTTGGAATAGCGGAGGTTGTCCACGAAATACTGCGCACCGTCGGCCATGTCCCTGACACGCTGCTTGTCATAATGGATATAAGTCCCGTGGTCGGTATAGATAGGCGGGCGCTTGGCAAAGATGCCCCCATACGGACGGTTACGGGCAGCAAGGTCGCAGAAGAGCCCGTAATAGTTGAAATGCGTCCAGTAATAATAGCCGCCGTCGTTCTCATGGGCCTGCTTGCCGACGAACATCGGGGATGCGAGTTCGCTTACGGCGGGGTTGATGTCAAGCCCCGCCAGAGTGCGGCCTTCCACCTGCCACGCATAAGGCATCCTGATATCGTTCAGCACGTCGAGGGCAGCCTTGAGACCGGGCCTGTCTATGCGGCGGTTGCCGCTCCACTGGTAAGAAGGGCGGAACTGCAAAAGCGTCCCAGCCCGCTGAGATGTGTACCACTTGATATACTGTGCAAGTTCATGGCCATCCTCCATGTTCACATAGATGATGTCGCCCACGGACATTTCAACCCTGCGGCCTGTGCGGTTGAGTATCTGTCTGATGCTCGCAGTCTCCGTTCTCTGCCCGTCAGAGATAGCGAGGGCTACATCAGGAGCACACCCTATGGCTTTGCACTTGATGACGTGCAGGCCTGTCTCAGAGAATGTGACACTCTGCCGCCTCGGCGAGACGGTTTCCGGCGCGTCCAGGGTGAGGGTGACGTCCTTGCTGTTGGTTTCAACCAGTATGCCGAATTCGTCGCCTTCGCGTATGAATTTCGGCACGGATATGATTTCGAACGGTCTTGCCGTCTCCCATAGAATGTCAATACCGTGGATTTCATAAGGATAGGCCATGCGGTGCGCCTCGGGATTCAGTTTGAGCTCGATGCTGCCGCCGTCGAGGGCATTCTCAGGCAGAGGAATATAGAAATCGGCAACGTATGAGGATTTGTCGAATACTTTTCCGCTGAAAACATTTTCTCCGTTCAGGCTCAGTGTCCAGAACGGGAAAAACCTATCGCAGAGATTCATGCCGACCCAATAATTGGTATCATCAGTCTTTTCGGTTTTATCCACGAAAGGCTCATGCCAGACAGTCTTCTTTCCGACCTTGAGATATGGAGCCTCCAGCCAGCATTCACCCCGGAAGCGTACACCTCCGGCCGAGATCAGGACGCATGCAAGGTCCCCGGGCAGAGTAAGCGTACGCTCTATGAGTTTCCGCTTGAGAATGCCCTCGGGTATAGGGACGAATATGCTTGAATCAGGCTCTTCATAGATATCGAGAGGCGCCCTTCCTTCCTTTTTGAAATAAAGATCCAGGGTAACGCCGAACAAACCGCCTTCATCAGAGCCGAGTCCCTCCGACCTGACGACGGGGATGCCCAGAGTGCACTCCCCTTCCGGGAGCTCCGAAGCAGGTATGCGGTTCCATACGCGACGGTCGAAGAAATCGCCTTCGCCTTTGAAATAAAGGGATTTGGCATCCTTCCAACGGACATCCGCATCGAGATTGTCCATAATTCCGTATTCCTGACGGCGGAACATTTCCTCGCCCCTTTCCTCGAACGGCGCAGGGTCAAGCACGCGGCCGCGCACATGGAGGGTTGCCCTCGCCGGACAGTCCCGCTCGACCGGGGCAAGAACTGCCGTAAACGCCTCTCCGGGCTGGAGTACAGGATAGTCGGAGTTGCTGTCGAAAACGACCTCGCGACACTCCTGATATTGGGCCGAACATATGAAACTGAAGAGGATGAGGAAAAGTGTGATGGAAGTCAGTCTGTGCATCATGACGGTATATTTTAATGTGCAACGCACTATAAAGTCAAAGTTAATCATTAATTTACAACATTCAATAGACGTCAGGCAACCGGGTGACCTGCGTGGTCCGGATTTTCAGTTTCCATTCTATCTCCGCATGAATAAGGTGAAAAATATTAACTTTGTCAAAGGAGGTATATCATGAAAAATACAAGACACACAAGCAGGCCGTCAATCATTGCAGTGCTGCTCACTATCATCACGGCCGTTTCCTGCCAGCCTGAAAAGCAGCACACTGCAGATGGAGCCAATACGATGATGCTCCGGCTGAGCATCGACAATACACTGTCCGATGAAGCATGTCAAAGGACGCTCGACCAGCTGCGGGCTTATCCCCGCTCCTGCAACGAGGTATGGTTCTCTACTGGAATCGGTATTCCTCCCCTTGAGGTCCATGAGCAGAATGTCCGGCATCTCATGCATGCCAAGGAGGTATTGGCTGATCTGGGGACTTCATATTCCGTGCAGATACAAATGACAATAGGGCATGGCGGGTCGCTCGGCAAGCCCGAAGAGTGGACCGCCAAGACATGGACAGGATGGACAGGATCCACCGGCGTGGAAAACAAATACTGCAACTGTCCGCGCCAACCGGAATTCCTAAAATACATCCGCGAGATGACCCATCTCTATGCTGCCACAAATCCAAGAACCTTATGGATCGACGACGACCTGAGATACGACAACCATAGTCCCGCAACTGACGGCTCAAGGATAGGGTGCTGGTGCCAGACCTGCATAGCGGACTTCAGCGAGCAGGAAGGACACGAGTGGACGCGGGAGACACTCAATGCCGCCATGGCCACCGATCATGCGTTGGAG
The DNA here is from genome assembly GCA_045600405.1 of Candidatus Cryptobacteroides sp. GTDB lineage: Bacteria > Bacteroidota > Bacteroidia > Bacteroidales > UBA932 > Cryptobacteroides. The sequence goes on along the minus strand of JAZRXV010000022.1, from coordinate 17,042 downwards.
CAGCGCTGGAAATCTTTCAGCATCCAATCGCTGCAACAAGTGGCCCGCATCATCGCACATGAGACACACACAGTGTCGCCCGCTACCAGGATGGGCTATCAAAAGACTTATTTCGACTCTGATACCACCATCATCAGAACAATATTGCAGACCCTCGCCGAAGAGAGTGGGGAGAAGGTGTCGTACCGTCTGGGAGGAGGTGCCTACTATGACAACCACCACCCTGTGGATCAAATCGTAAAGAGCATGGACGCAGCACGTTTCATGCGGGTGATCGGTTGTCCCGACTATGTGGAGAGCTGGTGCCCGGAGATAGAGAGCTGGCCCCGCCATTATGGTTCAAGGAGTGGACAGGCCGTGCTGGTCGAGGGATTCTCCGCCTTGGCTTTCGGAATGGATGCCATCAGTTATTTTGTAATAGACCATGGTGATGAAAGTCCCGAGGTGCAGAACCGTTCCATGCTCCGGCCGCTCCAGGAGGGAGCCGGAACTCTGTTGGAATATGCACGGGCCAATAAAGGTACACAGGCTGTAGGATTCCGTGCAGACTCGGATAATTATTCATTGTTTGATTTCGGAATGTCGGGCATTCCTGTACTGCCCGGATTGGGAAAAAGCCTTGGTACGCTGAAGGATGAAGACTTGAAAGGCGTGAACATATTCACGCAGACATCTTCTGACATACAGGAGTTCCGCGAAAAGATATGCCGTGCGACGGAATCACCGGTACTGTGCTGCGCTCCTTTCATAGGATTGGTGATGCCCCGTATCGCAGAGGACGGGACACTCAGGACTTTAGGACTGATAAATTGCCGGATAGACCGGCAGGAGTGCATCCGTTTCCAGCTCCCGGATATGCCGGCGGATATCAAAAAGGCCGCATGGCACGAACTGCGGAAGAAACCCGTTACGCTGCCGATAGTGCGCGATGAGGATGGGACAGCCTTCGTGGAAGTCCCTGCAGTCGAAGCCTGGAATGCGGGTTTTGTGGAGTTCTGATTCATTTGTAATTGTATTGTCATTCATGGTATTGAAAAATTTATTATTTCTGCTCGCCCTGACATCCAGCGTCATTGGCCCGAATTCGAAAAGGAACGAAATAGAATTGACCGATCTGGGCACATGGAAGGTCTGGTTGGACAAGGATGCGGAATGGAAGGAAGACAAATTATACCTGCCGGGGGAATTCAGTTTATCGGACCTGCCCGAAAATGCCCCGACATGCGGGTGGGACGAACTATACGCCCATAAGGGGAAACCGTGCGACATGCCCACCACAATCGAGGAGCAGTTCGGCACTGACCATAGTTGGAACTATAATGGAGTGAGCTGGTTCTTCACAACTGTGGACATCCCAGGAAAGTGGAACGGAAAAGAAGTATTCCTGGAGATCGAGAAGTACAACCACAGAGTGGAAATATATGTAAACAACGAACTTGCGGGATATGATGCTATAGGATTGCTTCCTTATAAATGCCGCCTCACCGACAAACTGGCATATGGCGGAAAGAACACCATAGCCCTGAGGATCACATCGGCCGGAGGCAATCGCGGCTGGGAAGATTTCCCTATGATAAAATGGGGCGATGAATATATCCTGCCGGAGAAAAACTTCTCAGGCATCGGGGGCAATGTGACACTGACAGCAGTAGACCGAGCCTTCATCGAGGACCTTTATATTGAGAACCTGCGGCCTGCAGGGGGCAATAACATCAATGTAAATGTCGATATACGGAACAACGAGGACAGGGATACAAAAGCCTCGTACAACATAAGGATAAGCGAGAAGAAGACCGGCAGGGTTGTGTACGACAAGGATTTTGCGACGACACTGCGACGGGGCGGCAACGCGGAGTGCCGCAGGATCACGGTTCCGGAAGCCAGGCTGTGGGATGAATTCAATCCCGACTTATATGTCTGCAATGTAAGCCTGAAGACCCGGCACAGCAGGGACAGTTTCAGCCGCACATTCGGTTTCAGGGTCTTTGAGGTAAAGGAGAAGGAAGGGCGGACCCACTTCTACCTGAACGGCAGACGCATCCGCCTGAGAAGCGCCATAGACTGGGGCGTATATGCATTCAACGGTCTCTTCCCCACCGACAGTGCAGCCAGACGGAATATCAAGGCGATAAAATCGATAGGGCATAACAGCCTGAACTTTCACAGGAGGGCCGGTGACAGGCTGTTGTTCGAGAATGCCGATTCGCTGGGCGTTTACATATACGAGGAGCCGGGAGGTTTCCACAGCGGAGGACAGCCGGGTTGCAACATCGACACATTCCGATTTGCCAGGGCACAGATATATGAAAGGGTCAGGAGACTGGCCATACGGGACAGGAACCACCCTTCGCTGCTGATCTACTCGCTGTGCAACGAAGACAATGTGTGGTCTGACGCGCGTGAGAAGGCCATGAGGATTATACACGGCCTGGACTCCACGCGCCTTATCGTCAATACGTCCGGCGGCAATCACGGAGGCTTCTCCGATGGCGGGATAGCACATATCAGGCCTTACGACGATGAGGTCCGGAACGATTACTATGACCACCACACGGTTGGATCGGGAGTCATTCTTGACGAAAAAGACCTGGACCCGTTAAAATCTGCAGGAAGGATTGAGCATTTCTCAAACGACTCCACGACCATAACATACTGGGGAGAGGTGAGATGCTATGCAGGCACATTCAACTACCCTCTGATATACGAGCAGGGGTCGAAGCATAACCTCGGATACGATCTCGGCATGTACAGGTCGCTGGCAGAGAAGGCACGTGACCTCTTCGAGACAAGCAATATCAAGAGTTCGAAGGAGGGAGCGATAACGTCCGTGAACGATCTCACCCGATATGCGGGGCAGGGACAATACTACACCAACGGACGTCTGGAGCAGGTCATTATGACGAGCGACTTCTCCGACGGATTTGCCATCAACGGATGGACCCCGGGACCGGACATGCCCGACGAGTGGTCATCGGCGATGCTCGACAACAACAGGAACATGAACTCATACGGCGAGAACTTATCTTACTGGAACCGTCCCCTGCAGATAGCCATCATGAGGACGAACGGCAAATATGTCAGTCCCGGGGATACCGTACGGTTGAATATCTTCCTGATAAATGAGGCAATTCTGCCGGCCGGAAACTACGAGCTGGGAATAAAGATAAAGGATGGCGGGGGAAATCCCGTGAAAACCATTGACGGCATCGGGGTGAATGTAACCGGCGGGGACACCTATGCGCAGACTATCTCCAAGGGCTATGAGTTTATACCGGGAGAGGAATGGTTGTCGGGCTACATTACCATAGAAGGCACCCTCTACAAGGACGGCAAGGCAGTGACGGATGGCAAGGAGCAGGTCCTGCTGCAGAACAGATGGTCGCAATCCGAAAGGTTCAGGGACCACCTTATTGCCGTCATCAACTGGCCAGAGGCGGAAAAGGCGCTGGAGCAGGCCGGCATCCGGACGACCGGAAATCCCGACGGGGCATCGGCCATACTGCTTGGAACGGGCAGCGACAATGCGGCTTGGGCATCGGCACTCGCAGCAGCAGAGCAGGGCAAGGGTCTGATCATACAGACAGGAGAGAAAGATGCCGCATCGTTGCTGGAGAACGGATTGATCAACAAGCCCATAGAGGCATGGGGCGGATTGCAGAGTTCGCACTGGAAAGGCAACGGCAGTTCGTATATAGACACATTCTGCGGCGACCAGGTAATCTACAGATCGGGCATCCTCAGCACACGGTCATGGGAGGCAAGCGGAAATCCGAAGGGGTTCTATCCATTCAGCAGCGACCACCCGACAAATATTTACGGATTGTATTTCGCTCACCATCTCAGCCGCAACCCCAACTTCAGCGATGAGACCAACCTGCTTGTCACATACGGAGAGATCGAGTACGGCAAAGGGAAGATACTTTTAGATACATCTTACTGGGTGGATGACAACAATGCATTTGCCGACCTGCTGTTCTTCAACATCATAGATCACTACTGCAACAGGTAACACTTGATTCCGACGGACTCTGGACATATGAAAAAGATAAGAATTTGGATAATCCTGATATTTCTATGCTGCACCATGTCAGCCCGGGAAGCGGGGATCGGGAACGGACTTATAGGGTTGAAATTCGACACGGCAGACGGCCGGTTGATATCCTTCATTGACAAAAGCACAGGCAGGGAGCTCATCGATGCCGGGGCCGTCGCGGGACCGTGCTGGGCACTTAATGACAGTCACGGAAGGAACCTGATGGAGAGCCACCCCATATCCGTAGACTGCAGGAAGGATGATGAACGAACCATATGCCTTACGTGGAAATCCGACGATGGCATCACCGTAGAAGCCACGGTCCGCGTGGATGAGACCAAGCCGCTCTCCTATTGGAGCGTCACTGTCGGCGGTATCGCAGACAAGGATTTCCATAGCATACAATATCCTGTCATCAGGGGAATACACCGCATGGCCAACGAAGACCTGGCTGCATCCAGCTGGCTGGGAAGCCTGATACACGACCCGCATGCCCCGATCACGGAGAGCAACCCGCGCAGATCGATAGGATGGGAGTCTCCCGGCCTTCTCTCCATGCAGCTTGTTGCCCTCTATGACAGGGTGCAGCAGCAGGGCATGTACTTCGCGGCCAATGACACAGAGGCCTGCAGCAAAAGGTTCGATTTCGAGATGGATATGCAGCATTCGGATTTCAAAGGTACCAGCTACCCTCCTTACGGCACGGATTCAGACACATACAGTCCTTCGTACGAATATGTTGTCGGGACACTGCACGGAGACTGGCTCACCGCAGCCCGGATGTACCGCGAATGGGCCATCGAGCAGCCATTCTGCCGTGAAAGCCGTTTTCACAACGGGAAGGTGCCCGGATGGGTGACGGATACGGGCCTGTGGATATGGAACAGGGGGCGTTCGGATAACGTGCTCAGCGAAGCGCGGCACCTGAAGCATAAGTTGAAAGTGCCTGTCAGCGTATTCTGGCATTGGTGGCACGGATGCGCCTACGATGACGGATTTCCGGAATACCTGCCTCCGCGCGAGGGCGCCGGTCCATTCAAGACGGCTGTCCGTGAAGCGGAGAAGGATGGTGTCCGCTGCATCGTATATATGAACTCCATCCAATGGGGCAACAGCACGGAAAGTTGGAAGACAGAAGGCGTGGAACCTTATACCGCCAAGAGGATGGATGGCTCCACCTATGGAGAAGTGTGCAACATTTTCACCGGACACATGATAACGCCGATGTGCCTGGGCACGGATTTCTGGAGACAAAAATACGCTGCACTGGCCGACTGTGTCGTAAATGTCTATGGTACCAGCGGCATATATATGGACCAGGCGTGCCTTAACTACCGATGCTCCGATGCATCGCACGGACACGATGTCAATGGAGGCAACTATTGGACCAAGGGCTTCGGAACTCTCACTGACATGATACGCGGAAGGACGCAGGGTGCGCCACGCGAAGTGGCACTTGCAGGCGAGGGGTCCGGTGAAGACTGGATGCCTTATCTGGACCTTTTCCTCAATCTGCAGACGTGCCGCGAACGGTATATGGGCATTGATGATACCGAGACCATCCCGATATGCCAGGCCGTCTATCACGATTATGCCATTTCCTACGGCAGTTACAGTTCACTTGTATACCCGCCTTATGACGAACTGTGGCCCGATGAATTCCGCCCGGCCAACAGCGAGACCCCGCTTCCTGACGAATTCGATATGCAGTACAGGATGGAACAGGCCCGCTCGTTCGTCTGGGGAATGCAGCTCACGTTGGCCAATTACCACTCCTTCCTTGATGAAGAAAAAAGAGAAGAGATGGAATATCTGGCAAATCTCGTGAAAGTGCGCCGCAAAGGACTGAAATACCTGCTATACGGCTCGATGGAGAGGACTCCCGACATCGCCCGTCCGGTGCAGGAGATAGATCTTTCCCGCGTATCCATCTATGCCGGGAGGAAGGGAAGTACCGTGACCCGGTCACGTGCATCAGAGCCTGTGGTGTATGCAGGCACATGGAAGGCAGAAGACGGGAATGTGGCGACAGCTCTGGTGAATATCAGCGATGAACCGCAGTCCATCAGCTACACCGTCAATACCGCCGACTATGGACTGAGCAGAAAATGCAAGGCAATCCTAATCACCGACAAACGTCGCAGCCGCATTCAGAAAACGAAGAACGGGGTGATGGCCGTACAGACGACCCTGCCACCCCGTTCATCATGCCTTATTGAAATGAAATAGATTGATTTCTATTTCTTTATAGCGTACTTGAAACCATCTATCACGTTCCACTCACCACGGGTGAAATCCGGGAACTGGACCGGCTTCGAACCGTTCTCGAGGGAGATACGGCTGAGCTCCTGGACTGCGCTCCACTCTGCGGCGTCATAGACATCCTCATCGAGAGGAAGCCCGTTACGCAGGCAATAGACAAGCCTGTAATCCATGATGTAGTCCATTCCTCCGTGGCCTCCGACCTGCTTTGCAGTCTCCTCGATCTCCTTTGCGAAATCAGGAAGGTATTCACGCAGAAGTGAATCCATCTGAGCCTTTGGAAGCTCGCCATGCCCGTTCATTGACTTTACGGAAATCTGCTCGATAGGATACTTGTTGGCGAATCCTCCCGATCCTGTCAACTGATGCATCCTGCTGTATGGACGCGGGCAGTAAACATTGTGCTGGACCTCGATAAGGTGCTTCTTTGCTGTCTGTATGAGGCTGATGGTATGGTCTCCGTCGAGACACTCATCGCTGTTGCGCCATCTCCTGGCGGCAGCCTTGCCGTTGTATGAAGGAGTATCCATGGCTACGAGATAATCCATCTTGTCTCCACGATGTATGTTCATGACCTGCGCGATCGGTCCGAGGCCGTGGGTAGGATAATTGTCTCCACGGTTGGCCATGTTGTAATCAAGACGCCAGACCTCGCTCCTGTCCCAGTCCTCAGCGAGATAGTGGATGTAGGCACCCTCTACGTGATAGACCTCGCCGAACAGGCCCTGCTGTGCCATGTTGAGTGTTGCCATCTCAAAGAAGTCATAGCAGCAGTTCTCAAGCATCATGCAGTGACGACGGCTCTTTTCGCTGGCGTCCACAAGTTCCCAGCATTCCTTGATGGTCATCGCTCCCGGCACCTCGATGGCGGCATGATGTCCATTCTCCATAGCACAGACTGCGACCCTGACATGGTCAAGCCAGTCAGTGGCGATATAGACGAGGTCGATGTCCTTGCGGGCGCAAAGGTCCTTGAAAGCCTCGGACCCTACATATCCGTCCACCTTGCCCACACCGGCCTTTTCCAGCATCTTATTGACGGCATCGACACGCTCCTGCTTCTCGTCGCAGATGGCGACAATCTTGGCTCCTGGGATATGGACATAACGCATCACGGCAGATGTGCCGCGTCCGCCGATTCCGACAAAGGCCACCCTTACGGTTTCGATAGGTTCACATGCCATTCCGACGGCACTCTTCTGACCTGGCTCACGGGCAGGCTCCTTAAGCACGATAACACCGTTCTTGAGACGTGCAGGGACGGAAGCTGGTATCTTCTCGGCCCTTGATACAGGAAGCAGCATGGTAGCTGCAAGAATCAACAGGATAATCTTTTTCATACTATTTTGGAATTTGATTGCAATCGTCCGGTATTTGCACATTGATAAAGATACGAAAAAAATATTTTCCCACAATATTATTATATTTGTGTAAACTCACTACATATGACAGCAAAACGGATCATCACACTTGTCGCCACGGCCCTTGTCACACTCGGAGCCGCCGCTCAGAACTACTCGGCAGACTGGGAATCCATCGACAGCAGACCAATGCCGGAATGGTTCGAGAACGCGAAATTCGGAATCTTCATCCATTGGGGCCTGTATTCCGTCCCTTCATACAGTCCTGCCCGGCATAATGGAGAGAAGAACATCTACAACTGCTACGCGGAGCATTACTGGTCAAGACTCATGAGCAACTCCGCCGCATTCGTGGAGTTCAACGAGCGCGTATATGGCAAAAACGCCAGGTACGAAGACTTTGTGAAAGATTTCCACGCAGAGATGTTCCAGCCGGAAGAATGGGCAAGCATATTTGAGAATTCGGGAGCAAAATACGTCGTACTCACTTCCAAACATCACGAAGGGTTCTGCCTGTGGCCGTCACAATACTCATGGAACTGGAATGCCGTCGACGTCGGCCCGCACAGGGACCTGCTCGGAGACCTTACTGCAGCGGTCAAGGACAAGGGCCTCAAGATGGGATATTACTATTCACTTCTGGAATGGCGCCATCCGCTATATAAGACCGAGACCCTCGACCAGTATCTTGACGAGCATATGTTCCCTCAGATGAAGGAACTCGTTGAAATGTACAAACCGGATATCGTCTGGACAGACGGAGAATGGGACTACAGCTCGGACAAACTCAGAAGCGTGGAATTCCTCCAGTGGCTTTTCAACGAATCTTCCGTCAAGGAGTCCGTCGTCGTCAACGACAGATGGGGCAAGGAGACCAGAAGCCTTCACGGTGGTTTCTACACCACAGAATATGATCTCGTGCACACCGGCAACTCCTCTTCGACCGTTTTCAGCAAACCTTGGGAGGAGTGCAGAGGCATAGGTGGATCGTTCGGATTCAACAGAAACGAAATCCTTGAAGACTATTCCAGTTCTGAGCAGCTTGTACACATGCTCGTGAACAAGGTGGCAAGAGGCGGGAACTTCCTGCTCAACATAGGTCCAACCGGTGACGGCCGTATCCCTGTCATCATGCAGCAGAGGCTCAAGGATATGGGAGACTGGCTCAAGGTGAACGGAGAGGCTATCTACGACACCCGCAAGTGGGACAAGGCTCCTGACGTAAGCCCTGAGACCACCATATATTACACGGCAAAGGAAGACGCACTCTACGTAATCATGACCCGCTGGAGCGACAAACCTGTCACAGTCAAGGGCATCAAGGGGGTAAAGAATGTCACCATGCTCGGATACGACGGCAAGGTTTCGTACTCGAAGTCCGGAGACTCCGTTACCATCAAACCTGTCAGGATCTCGTCTCCATACGACCTGCCGTGTGACTATGCATGGGTATTCAAGATTCAATTGAACTAATTTACAGGATGTACAACGCCGATGGGCACAATCCAAGACATTTCCGGAAACTTTCTGAGGAAAGTCCTGCTTTTCCGTGCCGATGACAGCCACAAACGGGATTACGGCCATGCCCTGCTCATATGCGGATGCAGCCGTATGCCCGGTGCGGCGGTGCTTGCGACAGGCGGCGCACTCAGGTCCGGTTGCGGCCTTGTCACACTCCACACTGTGAAAAACGCAGGCACGGCAGCGGTCAGCAGATTCCCGTCCGCAATGCTTTCCCTGGAAGAAGAAAACGACTGTCTCTCCTCTGTCCCGGCCGGCCTCGGCAGATATTCCTGCATAGGGGCAGGCCCCGGTCTCGGTACATCTGAGCGCACGAAGGACGCATTGGCATCAATCCTCAAGGAAGCCGGGGCCACACCTATGGTGCTGGACGCAGATGCTCTGAACATCCTTGCCGCGAACCCGGAAATGATTGCCCTTATCCCTGCCGGATCCGTGCTGACACCCCATAACGGCGAACTCAAGCGCCTGCTTCCGGACTGGGAGGAAGGGAATGACGGGAGCATCATCGACTTCTGCCGCAGGACAGGAACGGTACTCGTAAAGAAAGGATACCGCACGAAAGTCTTTGCTCAGGAAGGGGACGTGTATGTAAATACCACCGGCAATCCCGGAATGGCCAAAGGCGGGAGCGGAGATGTACTCACCGGACTTATAACCGGCCTCGTAGCAAGGGGTTACGACACACTGACCGCCGCTTTACTGGGCGTATGGATCCACGGTTACGCCGGTGATTGCCTGACCCGGGAATGCACGGCCGAAGCCTACGACAGCGCCGGCCTGATCGACTGCCTGAAAGAAGGGTTCAAGGAATTATACGGATAACTGACATCTCAGAACCTCGCCGAAAGGCTCAGACCGAGCACCGCACCGTCACCTTTTACGGGCGAAGGAGCCACAAACGGGACCAACGATGCTGATGCTGCCTGACCGGCCGGGGCAAGTTCGGCCATGGTATTCTTTGCGTCCCTGCTGATCAGCCAACTGGAAAGAAATGCCAGAGCACCTGCAGGTACCATCCATGCTGCAACTTCGCTTGACTTGCCAAGAAATTCATCCCCCGATTTTGAAAAGGCGACGGACCCCACCACTGCATATCCGGCAAGGAAACCGGTGGCGATTGCTGACACTTTCATTGCTGTGCGTGATGACTGATACCGCCGGGAGGCCCGTTCATAGTCCACCATATCCTGTGTCTTCCAGGGATGAAGTTCCATATCATTCTCGATCCGAAGGTTCTTCAGCCTTTGCCTTAATAATAAATCCTCCATCCAATAATGTAATCCGGCACCACCGCCAAAAATAGTAATAAAACTCCCTGCAAAGACGGGAAGGAAGTCAGCACCCCCACCATCGTCCGCCATAAAGGAGCGAACCATCACAAAAGTTCCCGCGGCAGCAGCACCCAGACATGTATAAGTTACCGCCCGGTAAGTTTTGTGCAAATGATACACATCCTCATATTCCATCTCAAAATCCGGAGTCGCAGGTGTGTCCAGATGCCGGGGAATTCTCTGCCCCCAGGCAACCTGCCGGAAAAGTATCAGCCACAAGATGATATGAAGGATTCTGCGCATATGGCAAGACAGTACAAAATATATTCCAGAACTTCCGGCCGGAATATATCGGCTACGAGGATGTCCGCTAAGGTCTCATCAGGCACAAAGGCCCCGCACCGCTCAATATGGCAGCATTTAATCGCCGCCCGCAACCGTCTCCTGAAAGATCACCGGAAGGTCTGATGAATATATTGTACCGCAAAGCTAAGATTGCATTTTGACAACTTTTGACACAGACTCAAAAAAATAACATCGGGATAACATGCTCCGCTGCTCTATACGTCAAAGCGGAGACGTCTCGGATTGCAGGATTTTCGTTACCAGAAGCGGATTAGTCTCAGGATGCGATTCAAGCCAGCCATTCACGATATCGCGGGCATTGCTGTTCTGCTGATTCCGCATAAGGGTCTTGCACCAGGAAGCCGGAAAGAAGATATCCCCGCTTCTTTGAATGTCCGGGAGAGCATCAAGCGAGGGGACTATATATGCTGCGGCTTCCTCCTGACGGCTCGGGTGACATAGGAGCGACAATGCGGACAGCACCCTGGACTCTGGACGCCGGTTGGACGGCGATTCCAGGAATGAGTCAAAAAGAGCTTTGCGCACAGCAGGATCCGGAGAAGCGGCCCTGCAAAGGAGCTCGAAGGTCTCCAGCCTGTCGGGATTGGAAATGCGTCCTTTCTGAGTATCAGCAATCTCCTGAGCCATTTCCGGGAAATGTATCATCAGTTGGCAGGCAAGCTTAGTATAATCATTCTCGCCAAGTTCCAGGCCGGAATAAGGACGCCGCTGCTTCCAGATGGAATGCAGTTCGTCCCATTGTCCGGAGGTGCAGGCTGATTCGGCAAGCTGCCGGAACGCCAGAAGACGGGATTCGTGTTCCTTCGAAGGATCGGATGCAAGAAGCCTCAAGGCCTCGGCAAACTGCGGACACCCGTCCCCGCAGCGCAGAGTCTCTGCCGCCGCATATGAAATCAGGGACGAAAGAACCAGAGGATTGCGCTCCGACCCGATTCTTCCGCTGCACCACTCTATGAATTCTTTCCTGTCCAGCGTCCCTCTCCAGGAATTCTCATAAAGTGTCATCAGCAGGGACATCCTCGCCGTCTCCCCATATTGAGCCCAGTGCTCCATAATATATCCCATGCTGGCGGCATCCGGTCTGAACCAGCCGTACCCCCTGCCGTCGATGTTCGGAATCCAGTATTTCCCTTCCTCCATGCCATGGCAGAGTTTCTGCTTCCATTTCTGCCCCTCTCCCAAAGGATCTTCCGGAGAATATTCCGGCATCCCGGCATCCTTTATCCATACGTCAGACCATTCCTTCAGGTCCGTTTCCGTATGCCTGTCAAGTATTCCGACAAGGTCATCCCAATCGGCATTCGAGTAGCCGAAACGCCGGAGATATTCCCTCATCCCGTTTCGGAACTCTTCCGGACCGAGCATATCGGCCATCATGTCCATCACCACCGGGGCCTTGTCATATATGATGTTACAGTATATCAGCCCTGCGTCCCGGAGATTGTCCAACGGCCGCCAGATGGCATTGCTTCCACGCGTGCGGTCCTCGGAATATGCAGGTGCATAATAGCTCTTCAGGTCGGAAAGCGCATGGTTCACCGAAGGGAACGCCGGTCTCACGATCTGTGCGGCGAACCAGTTGGCAAACACCTCCTTTGTCCATACGTCATCGAACCAGCGCATCGTCACGTAGTCCCCGAACCACATATGCGATGTCTCGTGGGCAATCAGCGAGGCCCTGCCCAGCAGTTCGTCCGTGGTAGGACGCTTCCCCAGGAAAATTCGCTTGTCGTTGTACAGGGTCGCTCCGGCATGCTCCATCCCGCCGTACTGGAAATCCGGCAGGACAATGAAATCATATTTGTCGAACGGATACGGTATCCCGGTATACTCCTCCAGCCACTCCAGCGAATCGAAGACCAGATTGAAGATTTCCCCGCTCTGCGCTATCCTGTCCGCATCTGTCTCCCTGTGATACATGGATATCATCCTGCCGCCACGGCTCTCCACAATCCTGTCGAAGCGCCCGGCGACAAATGAGAACAAGTAGGTGCTGAGAGGTCCGGTCTCTCCGAAATGATAGGTCACGCACGACCGGCCCTCCTCCTCCCGGCACACCGCCGTATTGGAAACCGCCGTCCATGATTCCGGAACTGTGAGGGTGAGTTTGAACGCAGCCTTAAGGTCAGGTTGGTCGAAGCAGGGGAAAAGGGTTCTGGCACGGTCCGGTACCAGCAGGGTGAACAGGAATTCCTCCCGTCTGTTCAAGGACTGCTCCCCGGCCAGGAAATCAATGACGACCATATTGTCTCCCCTCCTGACATACCTGCGAGGAAGAATAAGATGCTCGTTGACCAGGCCGGCACTGATGCGTGTCCCATTCACCTCGACGCTCCTGACATTCTCCGGAAGTGCCTTGAAGTCCAGGACGACATCATTCTTTGCGGCTGATCGGAAACGTATAGTATCATACGAGCCGACACACCCCGCATCCGATGTGAGGTCAAAGCCGAGGGAATAATGTATGTCGGACAATGATGCAGCCCTGTCGCCCGCAAGCCCTGCCGGGACGCCCGGCTCCGGGACCGGCGAACTGCAGGCGGCCAGTGCAAATGCCGCAAGGATAGCGCTGAAAGCAAGGAAAATGTTTTTTTTCATGCCGGTTCCGCATTTATACAAAGTTAACGTTTTTCCCGTGAATTCTTACGATTATTTATTTTGGCAGAATATTTGTATTTTTACCACAGAAAACCAAAACGATATGAAACGCTATTTAACAATTTTGGCAATTCTGACTCTCTTCTGCTCCTGCGGGCCGACCAGGATTGTCACGGTATCACCTCATACCGATAGGGTATATTCTTACAGCACCACAGTCACCATACCACGTGCACGCACGACTACTACGACCACCAGCGTCGTTGCAGCGGATGATGACATATCCCTCTATCTCGACCTCCAGGCTGTCGGCGCTGCATTCGCCCAGTCCGAGACGGTGCAGGAATTCGAGGACCTGCTGAACAATTCCCAGTACATGCTCTCCAACCTGGACCTCAACCACGACGGATATGTGGATTATCTGCGCGTGCTCGAGACCCTGGACGGCACCACCCATGTGTTCGTCATTCAGGCTGTGCTTGACGAGGACATTTATCAGGATGTGGCCACCGTGGTTGCGGAAGTGCCTAGTTACACCACATACCATGTGGAAGTCATAGGCTGCCCTTACATCTACGGTCCGAACTACATCATACGGCCTGTATATTATACCAGGCCGGCGATATTCGTGCACCTGCTCAGACCGGCTTATAGACCTTGGTACTCGCCTTGGCACTGGAGACATCTGCCACCTCACTACAGGCATCCGGCCCCGATTCTCCTGAGCCACTACCATGCCTACATCCACACCTACATGCACAATCACCGCTATTGCCATGAGTTCCACTATGCGAGCGTCTGTCATTACAAGGACTATGAGCGCATCTGCCGCCCGGTCCAGCGCAATGACTATGGCAAGAAATATCCGGAGCAGTCATTCAAGGTGCGTACAGCCAATATTCCTTCAAACAACGGTTCCTCTATCGTGAACGCACGCGACATCCGCGAGCGCCAGGCGGCTACCACCACCACAAGGACAGCGTCAACGAGCCGTTCAGCAGCGTCTTCATCACGCTCTGCAAGCTCAACGGCTTCAGCCTCCCGCTCCGCTTCCAGCACTTCGTCTGCATCCCGCTCCGCCTCCTCAACAAGCAATGCGTCACGCAGTGCTTCTTCAACGAGCGCATCACGCAGTGCAGGCACCCAGTCCGGCAGCACCACCAGATCATCCTCTTCAAGCGGATCGACCCAGACCACAGTCAAAAGCCGCGTGAACACCTCCGGAACTTCCAATACCCGCATAAGTACCGTATCCCCTAACGGATCCGAGTCAACAGTGAAGCGTGGTTCTACCTCTTCTTCGACCAGGAGCAGCAGCCCGGCCTCGACGGCCGCCCGCAGCAGCAGTTCATCAAGCAGAAGCAGCGCCACCACATCCAGCAGCAGAAGCAGCAGTTCCAGCACAAAGAGCAGCAGCGCTTCTTCAAACACCAGAAGCAGCACCTCAAGCAGCAGGAGCAGTTCTGCATCTTCTTCCAGTAGAAGCGCCAGCACTTCCTCCTCACGCAGTTCATCAGGCAGCCCGACCCGCAGGTAACATTAACTCTAAAATAAAATGATCATGAAAAAATTAGTACATATCACCCTCATCGCACTTTCAGTCAGCCTTCTTTCTTCATGCCGCGGCCTCCCGGGCCGGGATGGAATCGATGGACGTGACGGAATCGACGGCCTCGACGGTCTCGGCGTAATCGAGAACATAGTTGTCAATGTCCCGCAGAATGCATGGCAATACTCCAATATGGATAACAACAACTATTTCTACGCCACAGTCGATATGCCGGAAATCACCAAGACCGCTTTCACGAAGGGCCTTGTGAAAATGTACCGCTGCTATGACTACAATCAGGATACCGGAGACGGTACCAAGATGGAGCTGCCATATGTACGGCTCAACGAATACTACATTACCGATGATACATGGGGATTCTTCACCGAGACCGTCGACTACGAGTACAGTGTGAACAGCATTACAATCTTCTACACCGCCAGTGACTTCGACTACGAAATCGATACGAGTTTCGTACCTGAAGCCATGCAGTTCCAATGTACAATAATGTATTAATAAAAATTGGCCTTCAGATATCTGGAGGCCAATTTTTATTTTACAATGCCGCAGACGCTACCGTCTACAGTTCCTTCTTGAAATTAAGTTTGATGATCTGGTCAGGACAGCCTTCAGGACGCTCCGGCAGTGTGAGGACTATGCCTTCCGGGACCTGACTGAAAGCAACCTTGGTGCTGCCGTCGAAAGTGGTGGCAGAGACAAGTTTGTTGTCCTTGACAGGCACGAGGATGGCTCCCGTGCCGCTGATGTTGTGGACAAAGAGGGTGCTGCCCTTCTGGGTGGTGACACCCCATGGCTGCTCACCGGTGCAACCGCCACGGGTCTCATATACGCTCTCGCCGTACTTGCCGAGCCACTCGCCTATCGCGAGCAGTCTCTCCACTGATTCTTCAGGAAGGGTTCCGTCAGGACGTGGACCGACGTTCAGGAGGAAGTTGGCATTGTTGCCGGCAGCCTTCACAAGGTACTGGATAAGGGCTTCGGAGCTCTTGTAATTCTTGTCATTGATATTGTAGCCCCATGAGCCGTTGATGGTCTCGCAGGTCTCCAGCGGAAGGTCATCGGACACGCTGAGGTCATCCACGAATCCGGTAGTGTTCTTTCCCGGAAGGTCTTTCTCGAAGAGCTGCATATCCTCTCCCGGATAACTTGCATGGTGATGATTGTTACCTACCATGCACCCAGGCTGAAGGGAATGGATAAGGCTGTACTGTCTCTCGACCTGCCAGAGCTTGTAGGCATCGTCCGTATTCTTGCCTTTCTTATCCCAGATACCGTCAAACCAGATGCATCCGATAGGACCGTAGTTGGTCAGAAGTTCAGTCAGCTGGGCGCACATGAAATCGACATAATGTCCCCAGGATTTCTCATCGCCTTCCGGACGGCCGGAATCATGTCCGGTGTTGCCGAGAGGCCAGTAGTCGTTACGTCCCCAGTCAAGATGGGAATAATAGAAATGGAGTTTTATCCCCTCCTTGGCACAGGCCTCGGAGAGTTCCTTGATAACGTCACGGCCGAACGGGGTTGCGTCCACGATATTGTAAGGAGACGCCTTGGTCCCGAACATGGAGAATCCGTCGTGATGCCTTGAGGTGATCGTGATGTATTTGGCACCGGCAGCCTTGAAGGTTTTAACCCATTCCTCGGCATTGAACTTGGAAGGGTTGAATCCGGCTGCAAAACGTGAATACTCGTCATAAGGGAGTTTCTGACTGTGCATCACCCACTCGCCGTCACCCATCATGGAGTATATACCCCAGTGGATGAAGATGCCGAAACGGCTGTCGGAATACTGCTTTCTGTTTGCAAGGTTCTCAGGGGTCGGCACATAGCCCTGCTGGGCAGATGCTGAAAAAACTGCCATGATAAGGCAGATCAGAATGGTAAGGCTTTTTTTCATATCAAAAGTTTATTAGTTGTGTCGAGTAAGCGGAGGGGAGTTTCACCCCTCCCTTCTCTCGGAACCGTGCTTGACAGTCTCCCGTCACACGGCTCTTCGTACTTACTTCTTTTAAGTTGTTAATAAATAATGTTTTATATTTACATCACCTACTGATTTG
>JAZRXV010000021.1:0-6735 GCA_045600405.1 Candidatus Cryptobacteroides sp. | reverse complement strand
GCCTGCTTGCCGTCTTCCTTGACGAGCTCGCGTGTGAAGGCAAATCCTTCGGCCTCACCTTCGAGGGTGATGTTGGCACCCTTGTCAGTGATGGAAGCGATCGTTCCCTCTACGGTTGAGCCTGCAGGATACTTGGCCTCGATCTCATCCCATGGGTTAGGGGTAAGCTGCTTGTGGCCAAGGCTGAGCTTATGGTTGGTCTCGTCGAAATCAAGGATCTGGACATCGAGCACGTCACCAGGAGCGACGACCTCTGAAGGATGCTTGATCTTGTTCCAGCTGAGGTCGCTGATATGTACAAGACCCTCGACACCGTCCTCAAGCTCTGCGAACACACCGAAGTTGGTGATGTTGCGGACAGTAGCCTTCTGCTGGCTGCCGACAGGATATTTCTCGCGGATGCTCTCCCAAGGGTTCTCGGTGAGCTGCTTGAGACCGAGGGAGATCTTGCGTACCTCGCGGTCTATTGAGAGGACCTGTGCCTCAACCTCGTCACCGACCTTAAGGAATTCCTGTGCTGAGTGGAGCCTAGGAGACCAGGACATTTCAGAAACGTGTACGAGACCCTCTACGCCCGGCTCAATCCCGATGAATGCGCCGTAGTCAGCGATGAGGATGACCTTGCCGGACACCTTGTCACCGACCTTGAGGTCTGGATCGAGGTTATCCCATGGATGTGGGGTAAGCTGCTTGAGACCGAGAGCGATGCGCTTCTGCTGCTCGTTGAAGTCAAGGACAACGACCTTGATCTTCTCATCAAGGGTGACAACCTCCTCAGGATGGTTGATGCGGCCCCATGAAAGGTCTGTGATATGGATGAGACCGTCAACTCCGCCGAGGTCAACGAATACACCGTAGTTGGTGATATTCTTGACAACGCCTTCGAGGATCTGTCCCTTCTCGAGCTTGCCGATGAGTTCAGCCCTCTTCTGCTCCTGCTCGGCCTCAAGGAGTGCCTTGTGGGAGACGACGACGTTACGGAACTCCTGATTGATCTTGACGATCTTGAAGTCGATGGTCTGATTTACGAACTGGTCATAGTCACGGATTGGCTTGATGTCGATCTGTGAACCCGGGAGGAATGCCTCGATGCCGAATACGTCGACGATCATACCGCCCTTTGTGCGGGTCTTCACGAAGCCCTTGACGATCTCGTCATTCTCGAATGCCTCATTGACCCTATCCCAAGACTTGAGGGCGCGTGCCTTGCGGTGGCTGTGCACGAGCTGGCCTTTCCTGTCCTCTGCAGACTCTACGAAAACCTCTACCTTGTCACCTTCCTTGAGGTCCGGATTATAACGGAACTCTGATACAGGGATGACACCTTCGCTCTTGCCGCCGATAGTGATGACGACTTCGCGCTTGTTGACAGATGTTACCTCACCCTCGGTGACTTCATTTTCAACGACCTTTGAAAGGGTCTGGTTGTAAGCGGCATCAACGTCCTCCTTGTCGGCTCCGTAGATATCTCCGCCCTCGAATGCCTCCCAGTCGAACTCCTCTGGAGCGATAGAAGCATTAAGCCTTGCAGCCTTGGTTTCAATTGTTTTTTCTTCCATGATAAGTAATTAAAAACAAACTAGTTATTAAACATTATGTACTGTACCCGCCGGATTTCTCCGGAATCGGGCCCGCAAATATAGACATAATATTCTTATTTTCACAGTGTTTTGTGACATTTTATGTTTGACGGCAGAGCCTCCGGGAAAAGCATTTCCCCGCAAGGGGCTTCGTCTGCTTTTCCCGGAGGCTCCGCCGTCAAACAAGCTGGAATTACACCGTTACAGATTGCGGATCCAGATATTGCGGTAGCTTATAGGCTCGCTAGGGTCGCCGTGGCTCTGAAGGGAGATAGGGCCCTTGCCATGCGCGGCATACTTAGGGAAGCCGACATATTCGGTGGTGCCGAGTATCATCTGATGGTTCTGGACAAGCACACCGTTGAATATGACGGTGACATAAGGGTGGGTGCGATAGGTACCGTCCTCCTTGAAAGTTGGAGCCGTATAGATGATGTCATAGACATTCCACTCACCAGGCTTGCGGCATGGATTCACGAGCGGAATGCTCTGCTTGTAGATACTGCCTGCCATACCGTTGACATAGGTCTGGTTCTCATAGTTGTCGAGCACCTGCACCTCATAAAGACCCTGAAGGTACACACCGCTATTGCCGCGGCCCTGTCCTGATCCGTGGATATCCTCAGGCACGCACCACTCGATATGGAGTTGGAAATCACCGAACACATCCTTGGTGCAGATATCACCGGACTTCTTCTCAACGGTCATGGTCCCGTCCCCGTTGATCTTCCAGCCTGCAGGGCTTCCGTCGCTCTTGCACCACTTGTCGAGATTGGTACCGTCAAAAAGGACGATGGCATCTGACGGTGCGCTTGAAGTCTTCGCGCAGCCAGGGGCAACCTTGGCCGGCTGAGGGGAATAGAATTCTGACATCTGAGGTGCCATTCCCTGCGTACGGGAATCCTCATATCCGGATGGAATCGAACTCTGGGCATAGCCGAGCAGTCCTGCAGACAGCAGAGCTGCAATCAAGATAATCTGTCTTTTCATTTCTGATATCATTTGTTTAATATGCGAATATAGCAAATTTCACGTCATCATGTCATCTATCCAGAAGAAAACGTCCCATATGGTCCGAAGATCTCCACCAAAGGACCGAAGGATCGGCCTCCCGCACGTCATCATTGTCCACGAACCTGACATTCAGGAGGAATTCCCCGTCAACAACCTTCTTGACAGGTACACGCACAACAGCCGCATCCGGATCCATCTCATAGTTCAGGTGCCTGCCGCCGCTCTCGAAATCCACTATCACCTTGTCGGTGGCACGGATATCGTCATGGGTGGTCACGGCTATGATGACATTTTTCTTGTCGCGGCTAAGCTCGAACTCGAACCAGCCGTCGTCCACTCCGCTCCAGTCCCAGCTCTCGCTGACCTTGTAAGGATCCTTGCACAGGACGGTCAGAGGCTCATCCCCGACAACCCTGTCATAATCGGTATAGAGAGACACGATGTTTTCCACATTCTTCATATGACCGTTCAGACTGTAACCGCAGGTGGTCCTGATAGGGATCCGGCCGACTTCGACACCGCCGCATCCGCCCACATCGATATGGAATGTCTTCGACTCCCCGGGCTCAAGCACACAGGACCCGGAGCCGGGAGCGAACGACATGGATGCCCCCTCCAGAAAGGCAAAAGAGAATTCCATCCTGTCATCCATGGGATTGGAGGCCGTCATGTCGAATGAAAATCCGTTCACGGAAGGCCCGTCAAGCTTCAGATACGGCAGTTTGACATATCTGTCCGAAAGCATCCAGCCCACCTTCCCGGCCGTCTTCTTGTTGACTATATCATTCGGGATCATGCTTCCGACAGGGATATTGGCGATAGCCGGCTTCCCGTCCCTGGCTGACACGAGCATATAATGGTCGACTTCGCCGACCTCGGCGCCCCTCAGTTCCGATTCACCGCCGGCGGTGGCCAGCACATAATATTCCATGCCGCCGCGCTCCTCCATGTAGTAGGTGTGTGTATGTCCGGTGAACACTGTGTACTGATGCCCCTGCAACAGGCTGTCTATCTCCTCATAACCGCCATGGTTCTGCGGATACCAGAGAGGAGAATGCATGAACAGATAGATGTGGCGCCCGTCCCAACCGTCCAGAACATTCTTGAAATACTCCACCTGCTTTTCGGAGATGTCCCGGCCTCCATGCTCCTGAGAGTCAAGGATCAGGAAAAGGTCCGGCCCCATGGAGAAACTGTAATATGCCGCGCCGAAACGCCTTATGTATTCATCTGTCTGAGCCTGATTGGTAAGGTCATGGTTACCTCCGACAAAGAAGAAAGGGGCATCAAGTTTCGCCAGCCTCCCCATAAAATCCTCCCACATCGGGACAGTATAGGAAGCATCGCTCACGAAGCCTTCGATCAGGTCTCCGACAGTAATGACGAAATCAGGAGCGATACGGTTTATCTCCTGGATGGCCAGGTCGAACACACCGTTCTCCTCCCCTCCTTTCTTGTCCGGGATAATAACGAACTTATAATCATCCGATTTCACGGAAGGCACTCCGGTCCATGGTTTCTTATCGGTATTCAACGGGCTGGAGAATGTCTGCGCCCCGCAGATTGAAGGCAGAACCGCAAAAGCAGCGGAAACAAGAACTGAAACTATCTTTTTCATTTTATGAATCATCTTATGCAAATATAATCCTTATATTCGCATTATTGAAATCTGACAAGAGAATGGATACGGAAAGAAGACTGCTGTCCCTCGACACGCTGCGGGGTTTTGACATGATGTTCATCATGGGAATGGCGACAATCATAGTCGCCCTGTGCTCCCTTTTCCCGGGAGGTGAGGACTGCTGGCTCGCCACCCAGATGCACCATGTGGACTGGAACGGTCTGAGGCACCATGACACAATCTTCCCCCTCTTCCTCTTCATCGCCGGCATATCCTTCCCGTTCTCATATGCAAAGCAGACCGCAAGGGGCTTGTCCAAAGGGAAGATGCACCTGAAGATCCTCCGCAGGGGCTTCACGCTTTTCCTGCTCGGCCTCGTGTACAACGGCCTTTTCAACCTCCATTTCTCCACACTGCGCTTCTGCAGCGTGCTCGCGCGCATTGGTTTCGCATGGATGTTCGCGGCCCTTCTGTTCGTCAATTTCAAGCCCAAGGCGAGGGCCGTCATCGCTGCGGTCCTGCTCATCGGATATTATCTGCTGATACGTTTCATCCCGGCACCGGACGTGACTGGCGCGGACCCGCTGTCAATCGAGGGCAACCTGGTCGGGTACATGGACAGGATACTCATGGGCAGCCACCTGTTGCAGAAGGATTTCTTTGACCCCGAAGGCATACTGAGCCTGATGCCGGCCATTGTGACGGCAATGCTGGGAATGTTCACCGGGGAATTCGTCCGCCAGCCGGAGGACAAGATGTCAGGAAGCCGTAAGACACTGTGGATGTTCGCCGCAGCGGCCGTCATGGCCGGAATCGGACTTCTCTGGAGCCTGGACTTCCCTGTCAACAAGAAATTGTGGTCAAGTTCGTTCGTGCTCGTCGTGGGAGCGTTCTCCCTCGCTTCCTTTGCCCTGTTCTATTACATAATTGATGTAAGGGGCTGGAAAGGCTGGACGAAATTCTTCGAGGTGATAGGGCTCAACTCCATCACCATCTACATGGCACAGGCCATCGTTCCTTTCAGGTCAATAAGCGGATTCTTTTTCGGAGGCGCGGCGGAACTCTGCCCGGAACCATGGGCGAAACTCATTCTCGCCACCGGATATTTCCTGGTCAGCTGGCTCTTCCTTTATTTCCTCTACAGGAAGAAGATATTCCTCAAGGTTTAAGGTATCATTTCACCACCTGATGCGCGGCATAGAGTTCTTCAGTCCATGCCACGAAATCGTCCCAGAGATAATACGGTCCGCTGACCGGCTCCAATTGCGGAAGGGCGGCCTCAGAATTGTTCAGCAGCACCTTGAACAGGATGTCCCGGCTCTTCTTCGACCGGTACAGGACAAATTCGAAGTTCGCCGCCTTCGGAGTATTGTAATTCTGGAACCAGTATTTCACATCCTCCGCCCTGTCCGGCTGGAAACCGCAGCCATTGAGGTTCAGGAGCGGCACGATGGCATTGACCACCGTATCATGTCCGAAACGGAAATGACCGCTGTACTGTCCTCCGGCCACCGCTTCATTCGCCCAGTCCACGATATCCTGCAGGAGAGGTATCATCTGATACCTGTCAGCACTGTGGGACATATACAGCCTGAAGTTCTCCCATTCCCAGAAATCCACAATTTCCTCTTCCGTGAAAAGACCCTCGAAAAGGTCCGTTTCACAATAGTTGCGGTATCCAGCCCAAAAATCGAAGAGCTGGTTGACGAATCCGGACCTGCCTCCTGTCTCCTCAAGGAAACCGCGGTCAGTGAACAAGCGTCCGAGTATATCGTCATAGTGCCTGGTCCTCAGGTCCTTCACGGCACTGTCGTCAAGAGGGCGGATTGTACCTTCGAATCGGACAGTCAGCTGGTCAGGGCATTCGGTAGGATAGATCACCGCCATATTGGTATGAAGGGCATTGGTCTCGATATCCGCCTTGGGAGCACATTTCTGCATGCTCACACAGAAAGCGGTCATACTGGTGATGGCACGTGGTGAGACCGAAGACCGGGCCAGGAACCGGCCTCCCCTGGAAAATATCTCAGGGAATTCATTGCACAATGCAGCGGCCACATTGGCATGCTGCTCACCTCCCAGTTCCGTAAGGTCTCCGGTATTGATCAGAGGCACGAGGTAGAATGTGCAATATCTGTCATAGAAGCGCTTGCCGAAGTCGGTGAGCGCATCCGCCTTGTATGCCGCATCCATCACTTTCTTGATCATGATGTATGTGCCATCATTCCAGGCATAGCGGGAACCATGACGGCCATAATGACTGATATAGAATGGTTCATAGCCTTTAGGAGAAGGCGTAAGAGGCTCGGCATCATACCTGTACGGGCCTTCGCAGCCTGCAGCTTTGTCATGGTCGGCGGCAACGATTTCTCTCACGTTGTAGGTCTGGGCACCGGCGGAGAGCATGCCGGCAAGGGCAATAATTGCTGCAAATATCTTTTTCATTTCCATAATCATCTCAAGTTTAGAAGCTGGCTTTGTTTTTCCCAAAATACGCTTTACAGGCCTTCAATCCGCCAA
>JAZRXV010000020.1:0-7172 GCA_045600405.1 Candidatus Cryptobacteroides sp. | reverse complement strand
GATGTTCCCTTCCATGAAATTCCATGCCCAGTGGATGCCTATTGGAAACCAGAGATTGCCACTGAAGGCATAGGCGGCTCCCAAGAGGAGCCCGGCTTCGATTGAGATTGCCACTGATGACCACAGTGAAGCGTCCGGATTTGCAATATGAATGACACCGAAGAGCAGGGATGATACGATGAGTGCTGCCGCCATGTTCCACCGTTCGGCGACCATGCGGAAAACGATGCCTCTGAAAATTATTTCTTCTCCTACGGCTATCACAAGGAAGAACATGAAACAATCAATCAATTTGATGGGATTGATATCCGTCCCGTCAATGCTGTACATGCCTGATATGGCGAAAATTACGGTGACGATCGAGAAAAAGCCTGTTCCAATTAGCAGACCTTTCCATATCCAGGTAATGGCAGAAGGCAGAATCAACTCGTCCGTCCGACGTTTCTCCATCTTCCCGACTATAAGGATATATGCTAAGACCAACAGTGATGCGACTGCAAGGGATATGCAAATTTTGAGTAATCCCTCCGCATCTGTCATTATGGCCGTCTGTGCACCGCTGTAAAGCCGCAGGAATAGGACCGTGCCTCCAATAAAAAGCAGCGTCCATTTCCAAAACGGAATCTCTTTGCAATATGAATGTCCGGTATTTCTCATGTTCGGAAAGTAATTCAATCTTTCTTGTCTGAAGATTTCCGCTGTCTTAGGTGAAAGAACAAATTAAAGAAACTCACTGCTGCCAGGCAGAGAAAGAATGGCATCTGTGCCCACTCTTTTCCAAGAAAAATGAACAGGAACAGAGTGATAATAAGCGCTGCAGAAAAAACAATGTGCAGAATTTTAATCATTGCTGTGTAATATCAAAGAATAATGTACTAATCCGGAAAATTGCAATTTGCCTGATTAATTATTTGAAATTGATGAATGAGAATTTACTTTTCATCGTTACCCTTTTTCCCGTTTTCAAGATTAAGAAAACAATTGTATAGACAAGCAGCGCTCAGACATAGCCAAGAAGGCTTTCTGGCCCATTCCATATCCATTATCCAATAAAGGGAGACAAAGGCTATCACTAAATAGGCAAGGATGTAGCTAATAATTTTCTGCCAATTCTTCATACTCAAATTGCAATTTATCCGTTAACAACATGGGAATTATCTACTTTTTCTTCTTGAACTTGCTTATTAGGCCGGACCACGTATCCCAACCATGCTTTTCAGCGACATCATCAAGCAGCAAAAAGATGACAACTGCCAAACCTGGAATACAGTAATCCCAGAAGTTTTTTCCCGATGCTAACCCAAACAGTTTGTCGAGTGCAACAAAGAACGCGATGGATGCGACAAACATTATGGGATATTTTAGAATATGGCTGTGCTTCTTCATGATAATTGTAGGTTATCGTGGTAAAGTTAACAATTAATCGTAAAATCCATTGGTATCCGGTTCGACGGAGTTTACATAGAAAAATAGATTGCTCTGAACCATGCAAGTTGTGCCAACTGCTGGACATAGTATGAGTGGTTCTTCAAAAGTCCGACAGGTATCCTCAAAGCGCCCTGTTGACCAACGATGACTTTCCTCAACGTTTGGGAGATATGATTGTAGTATTGGTCAGGGCAAGGAAATTGTTATACAGATGTCGCGCATCCTCGACCCGGTCCGTGTAATCTTTGTCCTTGACGATTTTTCCGTAGCAGAAAGGCATCTCCATATGTCAGTGTGGAAGGCCCTTCTGAAATGCAGCGCATAATTCGTGGTTGCCACAATCACTCACAATGTAAAGACGATGATATCGGCATCCACAAAAGAGGGGGTATTTGAGGACGGGAACATCAAATTGATGCTGGCATCCATAAAGGAGGGGGTGTTTGTGGATGGGAGACTCCCCGTATTTATATGGCACTAATTAAGTCAAATCTTTTTTCTATATTCGTATCTATGAGAAAACTATTGATAGCGGTGGCAGCCATTCTCCTCGGCTTGTCGCTTAATGCTCAGGAACTGGTCAGGCAGTCCCATCCGCGACTGCTGATGGACAGCAGGGATTTCAAACAGTACCGCAGTCTGGTCAGGAGGGGAGACAACGAACCTCATGTCCGCATCCATGACATCTGCATGGACAGGGCTGATGTCCTTCTGGACGCCAAGCCGCTTGAGTACGTAAAGGATGCCAGCAACAAGCGCATCCTGCACGTGTCGAGGGCTGCTCTCGAGAGGATATTCATCGAATCATACGCATATCGCTGCACTAAGGACAAGAAATATCTGAACCGGGCAGAGGCGGACATCCTTGCCGTATGCAGTTTTCCGAACTGGAATCCTACCCATTATCTTGATGTCGGAGAGATGGCGGCGGCCGTTGCGATAGGCTATGACTGGCTGTACTCCGACCTGAAGAAAACCACCCGTGCCGCAGCGCTTGATGCCTTGAGAAAGTTCGCCTTCGAGACCAGGCTCGATGACCGTCTGGCATGGTTCTACGGTTCTACGATCAACTGGAACCAGGTATGCAACTGTGGACTGGTCTGTGCCGCCCTCGCAACATACGAGTCCAATCCCGAAATATCCCGCAGTATAATTGCTGATGCTGTCCGCACGGTGGAACCTGCCATGAGGGCCAGCTACTCACCCGACGGCAACTATTCCGAAGGTCCCACCTACTGGGCATATGGCACGGAATTCCAGATATTCATGCTTTCGCTGATGGAGTACTGCCTTGGCACCGACTTCGGACTCTGCAATATAGATGGATTTGAGGACACAGCTGTCTATGAGATGTTCTGTGTCGGCACCTCCGGTAAGTTCTTCAACTATTTCGACAACGTTGCCATATTTGAATCCAGCCCTGCGATGTGGTATTTTGCCGCAAGAAAGAATGATCCGTCAATCTTGCTGTCGGATCTTGACCTCCTTGAAAATGGCCGTTTCGGTCCTCATAGGCTCATGCCTATGGCGGCGCTGTTCGCATCCAAGATCGATTTCAAGAAGATGATGCCACCTGCACCGAAGGTGTATTCCGGAAAAGGCGAGACTCCTGTAGTCCTGGTCAGGACGGGGTGGGATGGTTCTCCCGAGGACAAGTCGATGGGCATCAAGGGAGGCAGAGCACGCACGAGCCACGCGCACATGGACGCAGGCTCGTTCGTTTTCGATGCTTATGGAGTACGTTGGGCAATGGATCTTGGCCAGCAGGACTACGCCGCGGCAGAGAAGGCTTTCGGTGAGATTGGCAAGGACTTATGGAATATGGACCAGGAGTCATGGAGGTGGAAACTGTTCCGCTACAACAACAGACAACACAACACCCTCACGGTAAACGGGAAAGACCATTGTGTCGATGGTCGCGCAGTCCTCGAGGAAGTATATTCCGAGGGTGACAGGCTTGGAGGAAAGATAGACCTGACACCGGTATTCGGCGGCGACCTTGCATGCGCAAAACGTACCGCAGTGATAGTCAGCAACGATTATCTCGAGATTACGGACGAGCTGACAGCGCCGGAGGGCTCCTTTGCCGACATACGCTGGAGCATGCTCACCGATGCCGACGTGGCAGTCGGCAACTCCTGCATCTACCTGACCAGGAACGGAATTACAATGTGTCTTCAGGCGGCTGTATCAGGTTCCTGTGATCCGGCCCCGCTCTACTGTACCTGGCCGTCAAATGCTGAAACCTATCATTCCGAAGTCTCCGATTTCGATGATTTCGGTATTGGTACCAACATCTGCGGTTACACCATACATATTCCTGCAGGCCAGTCAGTCAAACTCGTGACAACTTTGAAAAGGCAATAGTTGTCAATTGTTGTGATATAATGCCCCTGCCCGACCTGCTGCACGTACTTTGTTTTTTTTGCACAAGGTAAGTGCAGAATGGAGGATGTTGAGTCCAGTCCAGCATCATCTGTTGTCCGGCACGCCTCCGGATGTGTCTGCGAAGGAGCGGACGATGTCCTTTGCGGGTGATGGCCCTTGGTGGACTGTTTGAAATAAATAACTGGGAATTTACGCTTTGAATTACATATATGAATGGAGCATAAATGAGAAGTAACCTTTGCTGTCAAGATAAGACACAGACTCTTGCAGGAAAGACTGTTTGATACCCTCATCGATGTCCGAATGCATCAGAATGTCTGTAAAGGTTTCCAGGGCATTGTCGGAAAAAAGCTTATCCTTTACAAGCCATAATACAGGGTTGTTCTGTTGAAGCACCTCGTCAATGTCAAATCCAAGCCCGGAATCAGCGACTTCAGACCTGATATTTTCAATTGGGATTGCTTCTGTTTGCCCCCCGACCAATCCTAGACGGCGGGCTATCTGAACCAGCATCTCGCCAATGCGGTCAATCTCCCTTATGAGGTAATCTTCCATAAATTACAAGTTATCGGGGTAAAGTTAGCAATTAATCCTAAAATCCATTGGTTGCCGGTTCGACGGAGTTTACATAGAAAAAAGATTGTTCGGAGCCAGTCGTAAAACGATTAAGTTTTGTGGCCGCAATTGCGACCACCATTACGTCTGCTCATAAATGGACCAGATATCGCTGAACTTTAAATGCTCAGTTCGATGACCCTGTCCGGAAGGACGGAGTTTCCCACATCCTCTTTCGGAAGTGTTTTGGTGAACAGGACAATGTTGACATTCTTATTCTTCGTGAAAGGCAGTGCGTCCGAAATCTTTCTGATCTCATTGGTCAGAAGGCGTCCGTTTTCCCCGGTTGTCCACTTGCACTCGCCAATCAGGATATGTTTCTTGTCAAGCGATTCTGCCACAATGTCTATCTCCGCATCCTTGTATTCACCATCAAGGAGCACCTGACCCCACCATCGTCTCGCTTCACCATATGTGACCCCGTTTATGGTGTTTCCTGTCACTGCATCCCGGCAGAGTCTCTCCCACCAGTAACCGCACTGATCCGGCAGTTCGGCATCAATCAGGTTGTCTATGAGGGTTGTCCTTCCAAGCTCGATGAACGAACGGTTCGCTGGCACGAACTTGTAATGGAAGCTGAGGAGCGGATCCGCGATGCGGTACATGCTTTTCTTGCTGTTCTTGGCGGACACTCCAAAGGGTATGTCCTTCTCCAGGTATCCCAGGTCAATGAGTTTCGCCAGCGGTCTGGAAAGGTTGGTCGCCGGTTCGTTGCATCTGGACGCAATCTCCTTGAGTCTCGTGGCCCCACCTCCGACTATGGTCATGATCGTGGCGGTCTTGACTATGTCCTTGAGGTCGTCGCGGAACAAGTGCTGCGGCTCCTCGTACAATGCCCCGAAAGGAGACATGACGTGGTCTTTGATGGCCTCCTTCAATGAAGACGAGTCCTCCCTGAGCTTCCAGTATCTCGGTATGCCGCCCCAGACGGCATAGTTTTCTATGGTCTCTTCAGCGCTGAGGCCTAGCGCCTCCTGCAGATACGGGAGCCTGATGGGACCGATGTTGAAGTCGGCCTCCTTTCTTCCGTACAGCGGAGACGCCTCGTCGTGCGTCAGGTTGTACATCATTGTCTGAGACGAGCCGCAAAGGATGATGCTGAATCTGAGTTCTCCGGAATCCAGAAGCGTCTGTATGACCGAAGGCAGCGACGGGGCGCCTTCAACAAGATAGGGGAATTCGTCGAGGCATAGGGTCAATTTTTCGGTCACCCTATAGTTCATTGCAGTAAGCAGTGCCCTCCAGTCCTTGTACTGGGCATCGCCGAATCCGTCGAACCTGTGTGATATCACATAGCTCAAGTTTGACATCTGCGTGGCGGTGTCGGTCCTGTCGGCCTCGAAGTAGATGTCATTCTCGGTCAGGACCCTTTGGATGAGGGCCGACTTTCCGACGCGCCTGCGGCCTCTGACGATAGCAAATCCCGGTTCTTCCCTTGAAAGCAGTCTGGCTAGCCTTTCCTGCTCTTTTATCCTGTCTACAAATTCCATGTTTGTTGCCGATAATTATTATGTATTGCAAACATAATGTTTTATATACATAATTCCAAGGGCTTGTAAACTTTCTGGCAGTATTTCCCTGGCATCTGACTCATAATCAGGGTGTCAAGGGTTCGAGCTTTTTCGTTATATGTTATATTATACAAGTTTATATAATGGGATTTCAACGCGGAAGCCCCTTCTGAAATGCAGCACACACAGTTCGTGGTCGCCACAATCGCTCACAACTCCCCGTATTTATTATTTGGTCATCTTTTGTCTATGGCTGCCTGAGATATTTTCCGTATATTCAGGTAATGAAGACGGTGTATCGCACATACAAGTTCCGGATGTATCCTAACTCAATTATTATTACTAGTCTTGACGAATACTGATTGTTACATTGTCCCCGTCATTGCTGCCTGTTATAAGGGCCCTGCGGCTTTTGCCTGAATAATTCTTGTCTGCCGATATATACAGTTCATTCTTTATAGGGAAATAGTATGCTCTGAGCCATGACAGCTCAGTGAACCACTGGATATCATCTACGTCGTCTTGGCAACACCATGCTTGTTTCGAACTGTTCCCGTCGATGGAAATCAAAATGCTTTCCGGATCCAACTCAACATCAAAGAATGCCGGCCCGCCATTGCTGTTGAAATGGAAACTGTCATCTGCCCCTGTTTTTGAACATCCGGTTAGAAAACAGGGGCAAAGCAATAAGGTGAAGGAAATTGTCAGGAGGGCTATTCGTTTCATAATGAACAGGGTAATTGTTTGAAATGATGCTGCAAAAATCAGTCCGATATCTTATAAAAAACCTGTGCCAGTCCCAGTGGGGGGGGACACAGCACAGGCTTTACAGGAATAATGATCCTCTTATTTCATCTCGAATTTGACTGCGAATGACTCCTGAGGAAGGCCCTTTGGTACGGTGAGCGTGACTTTGCCGTCCTTTGCCTTGCAGTTCACGGATTTGCCATTGGAGACGAGTGTGACCTTTCCGGCCGGGATGTTCCCGCTCCATTCTATGCTTGCAGGAAGTTCTTCACCATCCTTGAGGGAGTATATGGCATAAATGGTCTTGCCGTCCTTGGCGGCGGTGAACCATACATTGCCGTCGTTGTAGACAGGAGTGGTCCTGGTGCCATAAATGGCTTCGCCGTATTTTCGCATCCAGTCTCCAACGGTGTGGAGGATGGCCTGTGCGCCTTCGTCGATGGTTCCCCAGGGGGTTGGTCCTATGCCCAGGATGTAGTTCCC
>JAZRXV010000019.1:0-9944 GCA_045600405.1 Candidatus Cryptobacteroides sp. | reverse complement strand
TTCATGGACACCCTGGCGAACGAAGACTATCCTTTCAGCCTCATTGCAGAAAAATTCGGCTATGCGGCCAACATAATGTATGCCTACCAGGTAGGCGTAATCAACCGCTGCCGTTGTGAAGCTGGGGATGTCAAGGTGGAGAAGCTTGCTCTTCAGAGAGCAAAATTCCCTGTCGCAGTCTTCATAGAAGGCAGCCAGGAAGCCGGCGGAGCAATAAAGGTGCAGTATGACAGCAGTCTGTTTACCGAAGATATGATGAGTGGATTTGCCGCCGCCGTCAGCCATGTTACCAGGGAGCTTATGGTCCGCGAAAAAGTTGGAGAGCTCACGATTTGCGACGAGGAAACTCTGGCTCTGTTGGATACCTTCAATGTGAAGGGGACCCCTGTCTCTGACGGAGAAGAAGAGGGAGAGACGGTTCTGTCCCTTTTCCGCAAGGCTGCGAAGAAGTATCCCGACAACGTCGCCGCTGTATTCAAAGACAAGAAATACACCTACCGGGAGCTTGACAACCTGACCGACAGGATAGGCGGGCTGATTTACGGCAAGGTGAAGGACTGCGGGAAGAAAGAACCTGTTGTATCCATCCTGATACCGAGGGACGAGTATATGTTCATCCTGCCTCTCGCCGCGATGAAGGCGGGCTGCGCATATCAGCCGCTTGATCCGAGCTATCCAGAGGAACGCCTGAACTTCATGGTGAAAGATGCCGGTTCGGTCCTTCTTGTCGCCGATACTGAACTCAGACCCATAATCAGCGAATACGAAGGAGAGGTCATCCTCACCGATGGACTCAAGGACGCGGCTCCACAGGAAATGCCAGTGGAGAACCTCTCTCCGGAGAGCCTGTTCATCCTGCTTTACACTTCCGGTTCAACGGGAGTGCCGAAGGGTGTGATGCTTGAACACGGCAACCTTGTATCCTTTATAAAGTGGTATCGCAGCTACTATGACCTCAAGCCTGAGCACAATGTCGCCGCGTATGCCTCGTTCGGCTTCGATGCTGACATGATGGACCTTTATCCTGCGCTGACGACAGGAGCTGCCGTGCATATCATCGCCGAAGACATCCGTCTCGATCTGGTGGCGCTCAACGAATACTTCGAGGCCAACGGAATAACACACAGCTTCATAACCACCCAGGTAGGCGTCCAGTTCCTTCTCAATACGGACAACCGCTCGCTCAAACATCTGAGCGTCGGCGGCGAGAAACTGGTCAGCGTGGATCCTTCCGAAAACTACATGCTCCACAACGCCTATGGTCCTACGGAATGCACCATCTTCTCAACGATCGCTCCTGTACTGAAAAAGGAGCCGAACATTCCAATAGGAACTCCGGTAGGCCAGCTCTGCTGCTATGTGATGGACAAGAATCTCCACAGGCTTCCCGTCGGCGCTGCCGGCGAGCTCATCATCGTCGGCCCTCAGGTCGGCCGCGGCTATCTCAACCGCCCCGACAAGACCGCAGAGGCTTTCTTCACCCTTGATGGGGAACGCGCATACCACAGCGGGGACATCGTCCGCTACCGCAATGACGGTAGAATCGAATTTGTGGGCCGCAAGGACGGGCAGGTCAAGATCCGCGGCTTCCGCATCGAACTCAAGGAGGTCGAAGCTGTGATCCGTGAATTTGAAGGTGTAAAGGACGTAACCGTTCAGGCGTTTGATGATCCGAACGGAGGAAAGTTCATCGCTGCCTACGTAGTCAGCGACAAAGAAATCGACGTCAATGCGCTGAGTGCCTTCATCCTCGACCGCAAGCCGCCATATATGGTGCCTGCGGCTACGGTCCGGATCGATAAGATTCCTCTCAATGTCAATCAGAAAGTCGATCGCAAAGCCCTTCCAAAGCCGGAACTCACGACAAGGGCCGAAGCAGGCGATGCCCATGCCGCCCCTCTGAATGCTCTGGAAGTCGAATTGAAGGCTATCATAGCCTCCGTCATCAATACAGATAACTTCTCGATCACTGACGCTCTGGGATATATGGGACTGACATCTATCTCAAGCATAAGGCTCGCAGCCCTCGTATTCAAGAAATACGATGTGACTGTAAATCCCAGGGATCTCGTCAAGTCCGGAACCCTC
This sequence comes from Candidatus Cryptobacteroides sp., assembly GCA_045600405.1. GTDB lineage: Bacteria > Bacteroidota > Bacteroidia > Bacteroidales > UBA932 > Cryptobacteroides. Next base: position 7,856 of record JAZRXV010000019.1, on the reverse strand, counting down.
CAGAGCATAGAGAACGAGATTCTTCTCAAGTGGATGAAGGGAGACGCAGTGAAGCCTGCGGCCTCTTCCGGGGAAGAGACCGTCAGCGAGGTTGAGGAAGCACCTCTCACCTTCCCACAGCAGGGCGTCTATATGGACTGCCAGATGAATCCGGAGACCACGATATACAACATCCCTACGATGCTCACCTTCCCTGCAGGAACCGATCCTATGGCTCTCGCCGAGGCCGTCCAAAAGGTTATCAAGGCCCATCCGGCACTTATGTACAACTTCTTCCAGACCGGAGATGGTGTGATGATGCGCAAGGGTGTGAATGTATTCGAAGTCGGTATGAATGCCGTCACCGGAGATGAACTCGAAGAGCGCCGGAGCAGTTTCGTACGTCCTTTCGACCTCGAAAAGGACCTTCTTGTACGTGCGGAAATCGACTATGTCAAGGACGGCCCATGCCACCTTCTGATCGACATGCACCACCTCATCGCGGACGGCATCTCGCTCGACCTCGTCATCAGTCAGATCCTTGACCTGCTCGAAGGGAAGGAAATCGGAAAGGAGACCTGCTCATACCTCCGTTTCGCCGCAGACCAGAACGCAAAAGCGGAGATGGGCGGATTGAAGGAGAGCAAGGATTTCTTCGACAAGATGTTCTCGACATACGAGTCTGCCGCCAATGTGCCGGCAGACCTTACGACCGCGGAAGAGGGCTCGCCCGAGCAGGCTTCAACCCCTATTCCAGATTACCTTTTCAAGCTCAAGCTGCCTCAGAGCGTTTCCCAGGCCCATTTCTGGTATGCCGCATTCAACTACGCTCTCTCGAGATTCGCCAATACCAAGGACGTCTATTCCGCCTTTATCAGCGGAGGCCGTCAGAATATCGACATTTTCGGTACGGTCGGAATGTTTGTGAACACACTTCCTTTTGCTGTCCATATCAAGGATCAGACGGTGATGGAGTTCATAAATGAGGTCGGCGACTTATTCAACAGATGCATCGACCACGAGAACTATCCTTTCGCGCGCATCGCGTCCGATTACGACTTCAAGGGCTGCGCAAGCTACGCCTACCAGATGGGTGTGAAGAGCAACCATACAATAGGCGGAAAGCCGATAACCAGAAGTTCCCTCTCACGCTCAAAGGTCAAGGTACCGTTCAGCATCTACATCCAGAACGTTGACGGAATTCCAAGCGTGCTCTCCGAATACGACGATTCCAAGTACAGCCGCGAACTCGTGCTCCAATTTACCGAGAGCGTAGTTGCTGTTGCGGAGCACTTTGCGGCGTCGATGGACTCCAAGGTCAAGGACATCAGCATAATGAGCGAACGACAGCGTTTGGAGGTAGAGGCAATGCACAGCGTGAACGAGGATATGTCGTTCCCAATCCGCACCTTCCACGAGGGCATTGAGAGATGGGCGGCGAAGACCCCTGATGCCCTCGCGCTGATGGCCTGCGACCGGGACATGACTTACAGGGAGTACAACGCAGAGGCCAACCGGCTGGCCCGGGCCCTCATGAACCGTGGAATGAAATATGGCGACCGTGTCGTCCTGCTTCTCCCACGCCGCAGCTTCTATCTCACCTCGATGTTCGCTGTGATGAAATGCGGCGGAGCGTTCATCCCTATGGATCCCGAATACCCCGCAGACCGCATCGAATACATTCTGAACGATTCCGAAGGACGTTTCGTGATAACGACGCCTGAGAAGGTTGCCGACTATCCGGGACGCGCGATCGATATCGAGGAACTGCTGAAGGAAGCCGAGGCTCTGCCCGACGGCAACCTTGACGTGAAGGTTGACCCGCACGACCTGGCATACCTCATCTATACCAGCGGCTCGACCGGCCGTCCGAAGGGCGTGATGATCGAGCATCTCGGCGCCGCTTCGTTCCTGACCTTCTACAAGAGCGACACGAACTTCGGCTCGGACAGCAACGCCAACCGCTTCGGACTCTGCCAGTCAACCGTATCGTTCGACCTGTCGGTCGGAGAGATCGGCGTTCAGGTCTTCAATGGCGATACCGTCGTCTTTGCCAACGAGGATGAGATAATGAGCCCTGTCGAGATGGTCAAGCTGTGCAGGCGCACAGGGACTCAGACCATCAGCGGAACCCCTTCCCGTCTGGCCGTGAACCTCGAGCTGGAGGAATATTACAACCTTGTCAAAGACCAGATGAAGTGCGTTGTGACCGGTGGGGGGAAACTTCCGGGCGCCCTTCTCGAAGAACTCGAGAAGATGGACGTATATATCATCAATACTTATGGTCCTACAGAGACCACGATGGGCAGCAGCGCCGGAGTGCTCAACGGTACGCGTGAGATCCACGTGGGCAAACCGTTCACGAACTACACCTACCAGATTCTGGACAGCGACCGCAACGAACTGCCCGTCGGTGTGATGGGAGAACTGTGTATCGGAGGAATCGGTCTGGCGCGCGGCTACAACAACATGCCGGAGCGTACGGCCGAGACCTTCATCGAATGGCAGGGCAAGCGCATCTACCGCACGGGAGACTATGCCATGTGGACCAGGGACGGGAATGTCATAATCATGGGCCGCACGGACAATCAGGTGAAGCTGAATGGCCTGCGCATCGAGCTGGGGGAGATCGAGACCGTGATGTCGCAGTATCCGGGAATGCGCCAGAGCGTCGCTGTCATAAAGAAACTCGGCAGCATCGACAAGCTAATCGGTTATTATACCGTGGACGAGACTGTCGCGAACATTCCAGTCCAGGAATACGAAGACAAACTCAGGATGCTGATGTCCGTCAGGCTTACTCCGTATATGGTTCCAGGCATATTCGTCCGTCTGGATGAGATGCCTCTGACGCCGGTGGGTAAGACTGACATCAAGCGCCTTCCTATGCCCGAATTCAGGACCGGCGGTTACACCGCACCGAAGAACGACGTCGAGAAAACATTCTGCGATATCTTCTCCAGGATACTGAAGGTCGAGCGCGTGGGCGTCGATGACAACTTCTTCGAGATGGGCGGCACATCGCTCGTGGCGATGCAACTTATCGCCGAAGCGTCGAAGGCCGGATACACCATGGTCTACAAGAACGTGTTCGACAACGCGACTCCGGGATTGCTCGCACGGATGCTCAAGCCGGAACTCTACAATGGTGAAACCAAGCATGACGACCTTCCGTTCCTGGACGATATCGTATCATACGACTACTCCCAACTGAATGACGTGCTTGCAGCCAACAACATAGACACCTTCCGCAACGGCAGCTGCTATGACCGTATGGGCGACGTGCTGCTTGCGGGAGCGACAGGCTTCCTGGGCATCCACGTCCTTCATAACCTGATTGGGCGTGACGACGTGCCACACATATACTGCCTTGTCCGCGGAGGGAGGTCCATTTCCGCCGAGAGCCGTCTGCGCACCCTTCTGTTCTACTATTTCGGTCAGAAATACGAAGATCAGTTCGGGGAGCGGATCGTCGTTGTCGAAGGCGACGTGACCGATGCCGGAGTTTTCGAAAACTTCGACAGACATATAGATATCGTTATCAACTGTGCGGCCAACGTCAAGCACTTCTCGGCCGGGACCGACATCGAGGATATCAACATAAAGGGATGCCAGAACTGCATCGACCTGTGCGTGCGGACCGGAGCGCGGTTCATCCAGACCTCGACCGGCAGCATCGCGGGCCAGACCGTCAGCGATACTCCCGTGACACCACACTTCCTTTGCGAACGTGACCTCTATTTCGGCCAGGAACTGCCGTCAAAGTATTCGGCTTCGAAGTTCCTCGCCGAACGGGCTGTGCTTGATGCGGTAAAGAACCGCGGGCTCAAGGGTAAGGTGATGCGTCTGGGCAATCTGTCGGCCCGCTCGACTGACGGGGAGTTCCAGATCAACTTCCGCAGCAACAACTCGATGTCCACCCTGAAGGCCTTCCAGGTCCTTGGCTGCATTCCTTACGAAAAGGATTGCGGCTATTCCGAGTATTCGCCTATCAACGAGGTCGCCGACGCAATCGTGAGACTGTCGCTGACACCGGACGGATGTACCGTCTTCCAGCCTGGCAATGTCCACTGGCCACCGTATGGAGATACTATCGACTGTATGAACCGTATCGGCATCCCTATCGAACGCGTGGAGAATGAAGAATTCCAGCGCAGGCTCACCGAAGCGATGCAGGATCCGGAGAAGTCCGAACTCGTCCAGAGCCTCGTGGCCTACAAGGAGGCCAGCGACGGACGTTTCCGCGTCGTGAACGGATGGGAGACCAAGGCATATACTGCCCAGGTATTGCTGAGGCTCGGGTTCCGATGGTCATTCACTACCTGGGACTATGTCGAGAACTATCTGCAATGCCTGAAGGGCCTGGGTGTTTTCGACAGTGATTTCAAACGTTAATTTCTCATAAAAGCTATGGAATCGGCATACATCAAGAAGATAATCGACAATTGCCTTTCCTTTCCAGGGAAGGTGGCTGTAGTGGACAGTGACGGAAAGAGGGAGATCAGCTATGGAGAAATCCTCTCCCTTGCGCTCAAGACTTCAGCATATCTTTCCGGAAACGGTGTGGTCCCGCAGTCATTTATCACCATCAAACTGCCCGCTTGTGCGGAATATATGGCGGTTGAAATCGGCATCTGGCTGTCGCGCTGTGTTGCCGTGCCGATGGGGGACAGATTCCCGCAGGAGCGCATCGACTACATCACAGAACATTGCGACAGTGCATTGACCATTGACGGAGAGGTCCTTTCCGGAATCCGCTCCCTGCCGGAGGCCGGCATGTCTGCAATCCGTTATCCGGAAGATAGCGACGGAGCGATCCTGATATATACTTCCGGCAGCACCGGCAAACCGAAAGGCATACTCCACAACCACTCCACACTCATAGACAACAATCCGCGCGTGCCGGCGGAGATAGCCCACGATGAGAATACGCGTTTCGGAGCGGCGTCGCCATTCTACTTCGTCACGATCATAGGCAATTTCGACGTGATGTACGGTGGTGGCGTGGTCCACATCCTGAGTGATTCCTGCAAGTCAAGCGCCGAGGCCATTGAAAATTATGTTGCGGAACACGGCATAACCGTCTGCCATATCAGCCCCGCCGTTCTGACGATGTTCCACAACCGCAGCAAGTCGCTCAGAGCCGTAATCACCGGCGGTGAGCGACTCACCACCCAGCATTCCCAGGACGGATACGCGCTGTACAATATGTTCGGAATGAGTGAGACCGGCGGCGCGGTCATGTCCTATGAAGTCTCGGAAGCCTCGAATTCCGCTCCTCTCGGACGCGGCATCAACCACAACCTTGCACGCGTCGTCGACGAGAAGGGTAATGACGTTCCTCCCGACATCGACGGCGAACTGGTCCTCAAGGGCTCATTCTGCCAGGGCTATTTCAAGGACCCGGAACGCACCGCCGCCCTTTACAGGGACGGATGGCTTCACACCGGGGACGTCGCGCGCACCGATGCGGAAGGCATCATCCACTATGTCAACCGTAAGGACTGGATGCTCAAGATCAACGGGCAGCGCGTCGAACCGAGCGAAATCGAAGCCGTGATGAAACGAGTGCCCGGAATTACCGGCGCTATCGTCCAGGGCGTGGACAACGGACGCGGCAGCAAGTATCTCTGCGGCTATTACACATCCGACGGCACTGCTATCGGAACAGAGGACATGGTCAGGTTCCTCGGAGAAAGGCTTCCCCGCTACATGGTTCCCCTGCGATATATCCGTCTGGACAAATTCCCCATCAACGCCAACGGAAAGATAGACCGCAAGTCCCTCCCGCTGCCGCAGAAGAACCGTTCGGACCTTCAGCCCCTTTCAGGCGAAATGGAGATCAAGGTCGCGGAACTGTTCTGCAAGGTACTTTCCATCGACATGGAATATGTTGGTGCCGACTCGAGTTTCTTTGAACTTGGAGGCGATTCCATCCAGATAATGCGTCTATGCGCAGAGGTAGGGAAGACTCTCCACAAGGATGTACCCCCGGCCAGGATATATGAGAACCCCACTGTGCGCGGGATGGCCCGCATTCTGGAAGAAAGTTCCTCAGAGACACCTCTGGACTATGTATACTCATCCCACGAAGACAAAGCGCCCCTTGTTTTCATTCATACCGGCAGTTCCGGCAGCGAAGTTTACTATGCTCTTGCAAATGACATCAGGGACTGCTGCTCTTTCTCGGTCATCGAACAATACAACATCTTCCATCCGGAAGACATCAAGGAAGGCATCCCGGCCATCGCCGCCAAATACATCGAAATAATGAAGAAGCGGCAGCCACACGGACCCTACAACCTTGGAGGATGGTGCTATGGTGGTATGATTGCCTACGAAATGGCCTGCCAGCTCAAGGAAGCAGGTGAGGATATGGGCAGCCTCATCCTTATCGACGCATACATAATGAACAGCGACTATGACCGCCGTCTGGTCATAGCCAACCAGGTTGAGCGGGTCAATAGGGAATACTATGAGAAAAGCCCACTCTTCGCCGATTTCCGCGAACGCGGGTTGCTGGAGACGATTATCGACAACTCCCGCAGCGTAGGACGCAATATGGCCGGATTCGAGCCGCGCCCATACACCGGAAGAGTTCATTTCTTCAAAGCCACGAAGATTGCCGACAACCTTCCGACATCGCAACGCACCTATTTCGCGCATATCGTTCGGGAGATGGCCGGAGGCCTGCAGAATTTCATCCCTGCCCACCAGCTGACCATATATGACATTGCAGAAGACCATGACGGAATGATGTCAGAAGTGGGTCGCAAGGTCATCAGCAATCGCATACGCAATATTATGGAAACGGAACGCCTTTATATGGAGGCTGACCGTCTGTTTAAAGCACAAATCAACAAGAAATGAGAAAGATTGCATTTTTATCGCTATTCACCTTACTCCTCGTGACAGGATGCAGGACTTCGGGGGATCTGCCGCGTGGAAAGGTATCGCCTGAATGGACATCGGCTGCGGAGGCTTTTTATCAGGACGCCATTTCAGTGCAGGCCCCCGACAAAGCACAACCCTTCAGCATCATGGCCTTGGAAAAAGGGAAGGTCATCTATGAGGATTATTTTGCCGGATATACACCCGACACCCTGTACGAAGTCTATTCTGTCTCCAAGACGGTCCTTGCCCTTGCTGCCGGATTCGCGGTGGAAGAGGGAAGGATAAGCGTCGATGACAAGGTGACAGATTATTTCCCGGACAAGTTGCCTGAGCATGTCTCAGACACCCTTTCTTCCATGACTATAAGGCACCTTCTCACAATGACCTGCGGCATGGAGGAGACCACGAAACTCCTTTCCGCTTTCTCCGGCAATACTTCATTCAGCTGGCTTGAGGAATCCTTCGCCTCACGACAGGCCAATATGCCGGGAACTGAGTTCTACTACAATTTCTTCTCACCGTATGTCCTGGCGGCGATCATACAGAAGGAGGTCGGTATGAGCATGATGGACTATATCAGGCCAAGGCTCCTCGACCCGCTTCATATCTCCGACATGCAGTGGGACACCAGCCATGAAGGGATATGCTTTGGAGGATGGGGGATGCGCCTTTGCACGGAAGACATGGCAAAACTGGGGCAGCTTCTTCTGCAACGGGGCAAGTGGAAAGGCCGTCAGCTGCTCTCTGCGGAATGGGTTGATACAATGACTTCGAACCTGGTTGAATCCCTGCCGAAATCTGCATATACGGCAAATATGGATCCAGCAATGCTGGCGGACCCTGCCAATGACCACAGCCAGGGCTATGGTTACTATGTCTGGCAGGGTAAAAGAAACACATACAGGCTGGAGGGCCTTTACGGTCAGTTCGTCTATGTAAGCCCGGCCGTAAACACTGTGCTTGTCATAACCAGCAGTTCCAAT
>JAZRXV010000018.1:0-3227 GCA_045600405.1 Candidatus Cryptobacteroides sp. | reverse complement strand
ATACTTGTCCAGGAGAACGACTATGTCAAGGCCGGCACACCGCTTTCAGACGGCGGCGTCTCCCCCAGCGACATCCTCAACATCCTCGGACCTGTCAAGCCTCAGGAGTACATCGTCAACGAGGTGCAGGCGGTCTACCGTCTGCAGGGTGTGAAGATCAACGACAAGCACTTCGAGATCATCGTTCGTCAGATGATGCGCAAGGTCGAGTTCACCAACCCTGGCGACACCGTGTTCCTCCAGGACGAAATGGTCGACAAGTGGAGATTCATGGATGTCAACGACCGTATCTACGGCAAGTACATTGTAGAGAACCCTGGTGACAGCCAGAAGTTTGAAGCCGGACAGATCATCAGCGCACGCGACATGCGCAGCGAGAATGCATCCCTTGAGCGTCAGGGCCTCGCCCTTATGGCAGCCCGCCCGACACAGCCTGCAACCGCACGACTTGTGCTCCAGGGCATCACACGTGCAGCGCTCAAGACTGACAGCTTCATCTCCGCCGCATCATTCCAGGAGACCACGAAGGTCCTCAGCGAATCCGCTATCCGCGGCCGCATCGACCACCTCGAAGGCCTCAAGGAGAACGTCATCTGCGGTCACCTCATCCCTGCAGGTACCGGACTGAGCAACTATCAGGACATCATTGTCGGCCGCAACGACGACATGATCAACCAGCTCCAGGAACTCTAGTCCGAAATCCATATCATCAGAAGACGGCGTCTGAAATTCAGATGCCGTCTTTTTTGTCCTTCAACGGTAAAATTGCTATCTTCGTAGAATCAACACATCATCGATTATGAGAAATCTTTTACTCACCAATACACTGAGCCACAAGAAGGAGCTGTTCGTCCCGGTGAATCCGGGACATGTAGGCATGTATGTATGCGGTCCTACCGTCTATGGAGACGCACATCTCGGCCATGCGCGTCCGGGAGTCACCTATGACGTGCTCAGCAAACTCCTCAGGCATCTGGGATACAAGGTGCGTTATGTCCGCAACATCACGGATGTAGGACATCTGGAGCACGATGCCGACGAAGGCGAGGACAAGATTGCAAAGAAGGCCCGTCTCGAACAGCTCGAGCCTATGGAAGTGGTACAGGCCTACACGCTCAGATACCACGATGCCATGCGCAAATTGAACGTTGCCCCTCCGAGCATCGAGCCGAGGGCATCCGGGCATATCCTGGAGCAGATCGAGGCGGTGAAGAAGATACTTGACGCAGGATATGCATACGAATCCAACGGAAGCATCTATTTCGATGTCCGCAAATACAACGAGGACTACCATTACGGTGTCCTCTCCGGACGCAACCTCGACGATACGCTCGAGGGGACCAGGGAACTCGACGGACAGAGCGACAAGAGAGCTCCATTCGATTTCGCAATATGGAAGAAGGCCGAGCCTCAGCACATCATGCGCTGGCCGTCACCTTGGGGGGAGGGATTCCCGGGATGGCATCTCGAATGCTCCGTCATGGGCGAGAAATACCTCGGCCATGAGTTCGACATACATGGAGGCGGCATGGACCTCATGTTCCCTCACCACGAATGCGAGATAGCCCAGAACCAGGCCTCCCGCGGCACACAGGGCGTACATTACTGGGTACACAACAACATGATCACCATCAACGGCCAGAAGATGGGCAAGTCCCTCGGCAACTTCATCACCCTGCCTCAACTCTTCACCGGAGACCATCCGAAGCTTGACCAGGCCTACAGCCCTATGACCATCAGGATCTTCATTCTCCAGGCACATTACCGCGGCACGCTGGACTTCTCCAACGAAGCCCTGCAGGCCGCCGAGAAGGGTCTCAAGCGCCTGATGCAGGCGGCCCGGGACCTCTACCAGATGGCGGGCGGCAAAGTCCCGCAGTATCCTTACGGAGAAGAACCCGTCCATGTGGCACCTGACAGCTGTACGGCTGCTTCAGCAGAGGTCAAGGCCGTATTCGACGGCATATACGATGCCCTCTGCGATGATATGAACACCCCTATCGCGCTGTCACAGATATCCGAAGCCGTGCGCATCATCAACTCCGCCAAGGCGGGAAGCATGAAGCTTTCAAAAGAAGACCTTGACACACTCGTACAGATATTCGACGACATAGTCTTCGGGGTGCTCGGACTTAAGGACGAGGAAGCGGCTGAAGGCACTACCGGCAAGGTGATAGACGGTCTGATGGGCATGGTGCTGGAGCAGCGCGCCGCTGCAAAGGCTGCCAGGGACTGGGCCACATCCGACCATATCAGGGACACACTCAAGGCTCTCGGTATCCAGGTCAAGGACACCAAGGACGGCGTGGAATGGACCATTGATTAAGGACAGCCATGAAATTCATAAGTTGGAATGTCAACGGCCTCAGGGCCGTATGCGGGAAGGGATTCGCCGACATATTCACCGGCCTGGATGCGGATTTCTTCTGCCTTCAGGAGACAAAACTGTCCGAGGGGCAGTTGGATCTGGAGTTCCTGGGATATAATTCGTACTGGAACTACGCCGACAAGAAAGGATACTCCGGCACCGCAATATATACCAGACACGAGCCTCTGTCAGTGACTTACGGCATGGGCATAGACGAATTCGACCATGAAGGCCGCATCGTCAATCTTGAAATGCCTGATTTCTATCTTGTCTGCGTATATACCCCGAATTCCCAGGACGGGCTCAAGAGGCTTGACTGGAGAATGGCCTGGGAGGACGCGTTCAAGGATTATGTCACCGGACTTGCCGGAAAGAAAGGTGTCATCATTTGCGGCGACATGAACGTGGCCCATGAGGAGATAGACCTCAAGAATCCCGCTACAAACCATATGAATGCAGGTTTCTCGGATGAGGAAAGGGCCAAGTTCAGCGGACTTCTCGCCGCCGGATTCCATGACACATGGAGGGAAGCGCATCCGGGCGAAGCGAAATACTCATGGTGGTCATACCGCATGGCCGCACGCGAAAGGAACGTGGGTTGGCGCATTGATTATTTCCTCGTGAGCGATATTCTTACCGGAAGGATAAAAGGGACAGATATCCACAATGAAATCTTCGGTTCCGACCACTGCCCTGTCGAACTGGTCCTGGAGTAAAAAGGGTGACTAAAAAGTCCAGAAGGACTTAGAGGTCACTCTCTTTTCATTTCTATTTGCCTCCGAGCGTCGGCTGCTCTCCTCCGGAGACCTTCCGCGCTACGCGCTCCATCCCGTCTCGCACTGCGTGCGATCCACCCGCT
>JAZRXV010000017.1:0-14364 GCA_045600405.1 Candidatus Cryptobacteroides sp. | reverse complement strand
CTTTGCGCTGCGGACTTTCCGGCCGTTCGCAAAAGTCAGCGGATCCTCCAACGTATACGCGGGAATCTTACTTTTGTCATAGTTTTGAGCATGGGCAGCAAAAGTCCCCGCAAGGAGAATCGTTGTCACAATAAGAAACTTCTTCATATCAGCAATATTTTTATCTGCATAAATATACTGTTTTTCCCCATTTTAACAACAGTGTTGCCGCATCATTGAGGGTAGAAATACTGAAGCGCTGCATGAAGAAGCATTTCCCCGGAAGGTATTGTCTGCTTCCTCATGCAGCGCTCAGCTTATAGATTTCAGAGTGCTGTCAAAGAATTATTTTCCTGAGAACGGATTCTGATCCCTTGACGACTCGATGGCCGAATTGTAAGAGAACTCGGAATCTGGAATCTGGAAGAACCAGCGGTAATCGTTTGAAGGCATCGTTCCGACCGGATCGGCAGCTGAATAACCGTCGAACTGGTTGACTCCGTATGGATAGTGTCCGCCAGGATTGTCATCCGTAACACCCTTTCTGGTAAGGGACTTCTGAAGTCTCACAAGATCATACTGTCCAGTGACACCTTCACCGAGCAGTTCCTTGCGGCGCTCGATGTAGATCTCTTCAAGGAGAGCTTCCTTCTCATTGACAGTGGTGAGCTTGGCACCGCGTGACGCCTGAAGCTTGTTCAAGAGAGCCAGAGCCTCGGTTGATTTGCCCTGATTTGCAAGAGCTTCAGCCATAATGAGAAGCATCTCGGTACCACGCATCAGGCAGATATCAGGAACCGTAAGGTTTGCATCATCCCCGTAGTGCTTCCACTTGTTGTAAACCCACTTGGTCTTCCAATCAGTTGAACCTGCGAACTGTCTGTGCCAGAACATGACCTGAAGCTCAGCTTTCTCAAGGTCCATAGGGGTATCGAAAGTCGTTCCTGCAGGAATCTTCGCGCCACGCCAGTCACCCTCATCAAAGAGAGCTACGTAATCCTCGGTAGCGAAGAAGTCGAAGAAACGGTATATACCGGTCTGAGCCTCGCCGTATGTACCAGGGTCCTGATTGTGCCAGAAATTAAACTGGGTACCGCCACCCATATTGTTTTCGTTGGTATAAGCGATGGCCCAGACAACTTCCTGATAACCATTCTTGATGCAATCATCGAATCCGCTATACCACTGCTCCTTAGTGAGGAGTTGGTTGTGATTGGCATAGACGGCGGAAGCTGCATCATAGCATTTCTGCCAATCCTGCATGACTTGGTACACACGGGCCTGCCATCCCATCACAACCTCCTGATCGATCTTCCAAGGCTGGTCAGCCGTAAAGTTCGCAAGGTTGGATTTTGCAGCATCAAGATCATCAGTAATCTGCTTATAGACCTCGGCGACAGTGGAGAATCCCTTTGATGTAGGATCTTCCGTACTGGTGCGGATGATAACGCCACGCTTGTCCTTGGCGATAGCATATGTCTGCTGATAGGTCATGACCATGTAGAAATACGCAATGGCGCGCATAGCCTGGCATTGTCCCTTGATTTCCTTGACCGTCTGGGCCTGGGCCGCATTATCTTCAAACTCCTTGAGAGCATCAAGGATGATATTGCACTGGTTTATGAGAGCGTATCCGAAAGACCACATCATCTTGGAGTCTCCGTCAGCCCTTGTGAACGATGGGCTGAAGCTGTATGAAGACACCTGGTATCCACCCATGTTCTCATGGCTCATGATATCCTGACCGCGGAGGTCCCAGAACATCTGCATGCCCGGGATACCGCCGAAGATACGGTCTCCGTTATCCACACTTGAAGTGTTGAAAAGAAGCTGCTTATACGCAGAAGTAAGCACTTTCTGAAGAGATGATACGGATGATATGGCGTTTGCATCCGGAATCTCGGTTGAAGGATTTGTTGTCAGGAATTTTTCACATCCGCAAAAGGCGAACGATCCGAACAGGACTGCAACAACAGCAATTATATTATAAATCTTTTTCATATCAAGTTGCGTTTATGAGTTTAGAAAGAAATCTGTATTCCACCCATAAAGAGTCTGCGTCCACCAGGGAGACCACTGTCGGTTTCACTGTTACCGTTGTAGTTGTTACCATTGAGAGCTCCTTCTGGTTCAGCGTATCTCTTGACACATGCACCGATGGTGAAGAGGTTATCAGCAGATACATAGAATCTGAGGTTGGATATGCCAGCCTTCTTGACAGCCGCTGCCGGGACAGTATAGCCGAGAGTAAGGTTTCTAAGACGGATATAATCGTTCTTGAAAACATAGCGGTCGCAATGTCCGGACATGTACGTACCCCAATAGTTCTCGGTGAAACGAGGGATTGAAGTGACGTCACCCGGCTTCTGCCAACGTGATTCGACGAGATCGGCAAGCGGAGATGTCTGATGACGGACACGTGTCCTCTCCCAATACTGCTGGTCATACATATATCCACCTGCTGAGAAGTAGAACATGAATGAAAGGTCGAAGTTATAGAAGTTGAATGAGTTGGTAAGTGAGCCATACACCTTAGGGAGCGTTGATCCTATCTTCTGATAGTCAGCCTGAGAAATCTCAGTTGCATTGTTGGTGATGGTGCCGTCAGCCTTCACATATCTTACGAGACCTGTCTGAGGGTCGATGCCGTCAGTCTTGCAGGTGTATATATCGTAAAGAGAGTTGCCTTCCGCGAAGTAGTAATCACAAAGGGACTGGGCCCAGAAGAACGGCTCTGAAGGGAGTTTGACGATTTCGTTCTTGAGGGTGGATGCATTGGCATCGATTCTCCATGTGAAGTTGTCATTCTGGATCGGGTATCCGCTGACAGTGAATTCGAAACCGCTGTTACGGAGGGTGCCGATATTCATATTAGTACCGGAAATCGATCCGGAACGAGCTGAATAAGGGATTTCCTTAGAATAAAGAAGGTCATCCGAACGCCTTGAGTAGTACTCGATAGTAGCGGTGATGTTGTTGAAGAGACCGAAATCGGCTGCAACGTTGAACTGCTTGTTGCTCTCCCATTTAAGGTCAGGTGTAGCAAGCTGGGAAGGACGAAGGCCAGGGATGCCGAAGAGATTGTCGGCCTCATAGCGGCCCTGATATGCATAAAGCACTTCACCAGCAGATCTTCCGTTTGATCCGCGGATCAGGAGCTTATCGTTACCCGATGTACCATAACTTGCACGGAGGACAAGATTGTCAAGCCAGTCGGCGCCCTTCATGAATTTTTCGTTGGTGACTCTCCATGATCCGCCAACTGAGAAGAAGTTACCCCAACGGTTCTGAGGAGCGAAACGAGATGATCCGTCACGACGGAATGAGCCGGAGAGATAATATTTGTTGGCATAGTTATATTCTGCCTTGCCGAAGAAGGAAAGAAGTGCATACTCATCCTTGCCGGACCCATAGTAATAGTTCCAGTCACGGGTTGTGTTGTCAACCTCATAAAGGCCGAGTTCCATGATACCCTCACCACCGGTTGAATTGTAGCTGCTGGTATATTTATAAGCCTCCTGACCAGCCATCAAATCGATAGTATGGTCACCGAAGCTCTTGTTCCATGAGAGGACGTTATTCCAAGTGCAGGAAATCAGCTGGTTGTTTGAACGTGATGCAGAACCGCCGGAAGGCCTTACCGTGATACCCCAAGGAGCAACCTGGTCCGTATCATGAACGGCTGAGCCATACTCATATCCGGTTGAGAGGTTCGTATCAAAATTCACGCTTGAACGGAACTTGATGTCGAATGGAAGAGAGAAATCCATGAAATAACGAGCGCTGGTATAATGTCCGTCAGCATTGCTGAAACTTTCCTCGTTGTCGTTGTTCCAATAGTCTCCGTTACCGGTCATGAAATGATATCCAAAGAATCCGCCGTTCTGATAATCACCGTATGAATACATGCGCTTTCCTGTCTTTTCAGAAACGCACCATGCAGTGTTGTCCACATTACGGAGATATGCAGAAGCAAGGGATGTTGAATAGATGATGGCACGGTTAGCACCCCAGACACCACCGTTGTTCTGACGGTAGTAGGTGTGGGTAAGGCTACCTCCTATCTGGAGCCAGTCTGTAACCTGTGAATTTACAGAAGCCTTGAATGTATAACGCTTGTAATACTGCTGGAGAAGGTATCCCTGATCATTGAGATATCCGGCTGAAATATAATAATTGGTCTTGCCGTTCTCGGAGGTACCGCTGACGTCGAAACCATAGTCCTGACGGAGCTTGCGGCTGTAGGCGGCGCCGTACTTGTCCCAATCCTCAGGATCCCATGCATACTGCAGATCCGGGTTGATGTAAGGCTTGCCATCCTTTGAAAGAACCCACTTCGTATCATCCACGCCATTTTTGAACGGAGACACATACTGGTTGATGCCACCCTGCTGGCCTACTGCGCGGAGAGTGTTGCTGACGACCATTGATGATGCCTTTTCCTCAGCCTGTGACGGAGTCATGCCATCCACATATACATAGTCATTGTAGAGAGCCTCCCAGTTGTAAAGGAGCGTCTGTTTAGGATCGGCGATGGTTTTAGGATTTGCGATGGAGAGGTCTGAAGTTCCCCATGCTGCCCTGAAATTAACCTTTGCCTTTCCGTTGGCCGCACCACCCTTCTTCGTGGTAATGATGACGACGCCATTAGCGGCACGTGAACCATAAAGTGAAGAAGCGGCAGCATCCTTAAGGACTGTGATGCTTGAAATGTCGGATGGATTGATTGAATTCAGACCACCGTCATAAGGCATTCCATCCACGATGTAGAGAGGATCCGAAGAACCTGACATTGAAGAGATACCGCGGATCTGGATACGAGCTTCGGAGCCTGGGCTTGAAGAGAAGTTCGTAACCTGCACACCAGCTGACATTCCCTGAAGAGCGGAGTCAAATCCACTGCCGTTCAGTTTCTCGATCTGATCAGATTTGACAACCGATGCCGAGCCGGAGAAAGAGCCTTTCTTTGCAGTACCATAAGCGACGAAGATGACCTCGTCAAGAGCTTCAGAGTCTTCCGCAAGGACAATGTTCATTTTCTCAGTGGCAGCGACGACCTGAGTCTTATAGCCGACACAAGAGACTTCGAGAGGGGTCCCCTCCTTGATATTGGAAAGGGTGAAAGAACCGTCAGAAGCAGTGACAGCACCGTTTGTAGTGCCCTGAACCACCACTCCTGCACCGATGACACCGAGTCCGGATGCATCTCTGACAACACCGGAAACGGTCTTGAGCGTCTGCGCATTCATCGCGAACGGCAGGCACACTAAGAAGAGCATTGCAAATGCTTTCAGGATAAAATTCCTTTTCATCTTGTGTAATGATTGGTTTTAAATAAATAGGTAATTCTTTCGATATTTCATCATAATTTGATCTTGACAGAAGTTCCGGAATCTGTCTGATATTTCACAGCATTACCGGTGACATTGTCCGTAACCGTAATTCTGACCATGCCGTCAACGGCTCTCACATCTATGTCAAAATCAGAACCAAACGACTTGACATGCCTGAGCGTCATTGCATCCCAGTCCTTCGGGAGCCTTGGTGTCAGAGTGAATGAACGGAGTCCTGTCGGCCGCAGGCCGAACAATCCCTCTATAATAGCGCGGCAATAAAGGCCGCTCTCAGCGGATAGATGACGCTGCGAACCCTCCGGCCAGGCTTCTATCGGATAAGGGACATGGTCACCGAGAAGACGGCGGCGGGAATATTTGCTCAGGAAATCAAGGGCGATGCCGGTCTCACCTGCGATGAACATTCCGCGCAATGCGTAGAGAGAAGAACGATCCCAGAAGGTGTCGCTCCCCTGCTGGGTGAGCAAACCGTCCTCTGTCATCAGATACGGAGAAGTCAGGGCAGCGACAGTACCCGCTGCACGGTCTTCCAATCCGACTATAAGAGGCATGCATATCCATGAACGAAGAAGATCGTTGCCTTCATAATAACGGTATGTATCGAAGCCACCCACCTTGGCGCCGAAATAGGACTCGATGGCAGCGGCCAGCCGCTTGGCCTGCGAATTATATCTTTTCGCAGCAGACCGTCCGACACCTATTTCAGGACAAAGCATCGCAGCGGAAAGAAGGGCATCATAGTATAGGCAGGATGTACAGAGATTGGCATCTCCTGCAGGAAAACGTCCCTCAAGCTCATCGGTGTCCGAAGCCACGACACCGGCATCGTTGAGTTTGCGCCTGCAATACTCGAGGCACCATTCTATCAACGGCCACAGGGTTCGGGCTTCGGAAATGTCACCTCTCGCCATCACGTATCTCAACGCCCCGTGGGCAATCATCGCCGCATCGCCACGGTCACCCGCACCGTTCCAAATATCAGTCCCTTCCGCTATGATGGAACTCGGAATCGGCTCATACGCATCATTCATGAACCTCGCGAAATGCAGGTATGAATTGAGAGCGGATGCATTGCCGGTACCATAACCTTCATACGGGAAGAATGGGTTTACATATTCGGCCTGATCGTTGGCCCAGATAGCAGCATAGTATGATTCTCCTCCCGGACCGTGCATGTATCCGCCGGCAGTCTTGTATATACTTTCGGAAGCACGGATCTTTGCAAATCTGAACTCCCTGTCAAGGACCTTGTCCGGTGTCTCCAGTTGCAGGGACGAATCGAGACCGGCAATCAGTGCCATCCTGGACTCGAATTCAGTCTCCGCATCGACTTTGAGAGGAGCCTTTGCAGCCTCATATGCCTGA
Source organism: Candidatus Cryptobacteroides sp. (assembly GCA_045600405.1). GTDB lineage: Bacteria > Bacteroidota > Bacteroidia > Bacteroidales > UBA932 > Cryptobacteroides. Next base: position 7,666 of record JAZRXV010000017.1, on the reverse strand, counting down.
AAAACAGCCGAGAATTTCAGTTCCTCTCCAGGCTGGAGGGTGAATGTTCCGGAACCGTCGATTTCGGACCTGATCACATACGACCCCGTCACACCTTTCTCAGGAAGCGTCTTGAAACTCTGGACAAATTCCGGGACATACACTATCATTTTGCGTTCGGAAATATTTTTCAAAACATAGGTCTCGGCAAGGAGGGGCTTGTCCGTCGAAGGGAAAATCCGCCTGGTCAGTTCCACGGAAGGCTTCGGAGCGGTGCCTGTGCCAAGGCCAATATTAGCCCTTCCGACAGAGAACAGGCTCGTCACGCCCAGATAGCCGTCTATTCGGACATCCCTGACATTCTCGAAACGCAGGGAAAGGCCATTGACGGACAAAAGTGACGGGATATCCACATTGACTCTGTGCATCAGGCTGGCATGAGTGTCATTCGGAACGGTCCGGAGCATCGGAAAGACCAGAGAACGCTCGCAGAAGAAAGCATTGCTCTCATTGACGCCCCAGCGGAGCACGGCGGACATCATCTCTCCGCTCATCTCTATATGGTCCGACACGGTCTGCCCGGGAATGAGCTCAATGGCTTCGTCATTATCGGACAAGCGCCATCTGTCCTGGGCGTTCGACAAAATCGGCAATGTCAAAAAAATCAAAATGACGAATATCCTTTTCATGGCATTGGTGTATATGATAAAATTTTGTAAAATTACATAAAATTTCGTGAATTTTAAAACCAGAATCAAAAACAGAAGCTAATCGGAGCATCCATTTGATGCAATTTGACCATTATAACTTATATAAATTACAACAATATTGACATTGTCATTGTCTCCCGCATCGGTTGCAAAACCCATAAAATCGTCAACAACGAGGCTGTCAAATGTGTTTCTTAAAGCAAATTAATTATCTTTGTAAGATAGACAAACCATATCATTATGACACATAAAATGACACGCATCCTGATGGCGGCAGCAGTCCTCGCAATCTGCGCCTGCGCATCAGACGACACCGTTAAACTCACAAGCTACGTCGACACTTCCATAGGCACAGGCGGACACGGACATGTGTTCGTAGGTGCGGATGTCCCGTTCGGCATGGTACAGCTGGGACCTACCAGCATCCCTGAAGGCTGGGACTGGTGCTCAGGGTATCACGAGAGTGACAACAGCCTGATCGGATTCTCCCACACCCATCTCAGCGGCACAGGCATCGGGGACCTTTTGGACATCACCGTCATGCCAGTCACCACAAAGGACATCACCTGCACCCGTACCGGCATCGCCGACAAGGCGGACAGGAGCACTGAGACATGCGTGCCGGGCTACTACAAAGTCACAATAGAAGGTTCGGGCGTGACGGCAGAAATGACTGCAACAGCACGAGTGGGATTCCACCGCTACACCTTCCCTGCAGGGGCAGCGGCTCCGGCTCTGGTGTTCAATCTCCAGGAAGGAGGATGCTGGGATGATCTGACCGAAGGAGACATTACCGTCGTCGACGATACCCACATTATAGGATTCAGGCACTCCACCGGTTGGGCTGACAACCAGAAACTCTGGTTCGCGGCAGAATTCTCACAGAAATTCAGCGCCTCCGAGGAAATCGCGGACGGCTACTGGAAATTCGATTTCCCGAAAGGCGGCGAGGTCATGGTCAAGGTGGCGCTCTCCCCTACAGGTACCGATGCGGCTCAGAAGAACCTGAAGGAAGAACTCTCCGGATGGGATTTCGACGCAACCTGCAAGGCCGCCGATGCAGCATGGGAGAAGGAACTTTCCAAAGTGATCATTGAAACCGGAGACGAGGATGCACGCAAGGTGTTCTACACCGCACTCTATCACAGCATGATAGCTCCATCTCTCTTCAGCGACTGCGGAGAGCCGGCACGCTACACCACATTCTCTCTCTGGGACACATACCGCGCCCAAATGCCACTTTACACCATCCTGCATGCAGAGAAAGAGAATGATGTCATCAACACCTTCCTCGACATATGCGACAAGCAGGGCAAACTTCCTGTATGGCATCTGATGGGATGCGAGACCAACTGCATGGTCGGTAATCCAGGCATCCCTGTAGTAGCAGACGCGATCCTCAAGGGATTCGACGGGTTCGATGTGGAGAAGGCATATCAGGCCATGAAGGTCTCAGCCCTCCGTCCGGACCGCGGACAGGATCTCAGGATGAAATACGGATACATCCCTTGCGACCTTTTCAACGAATCTGTCGCATATGAAATGGAATATGCACTTGCAGACTGGGCCGTGGCCCAGGTGGCAAAGAAACTCGGTCACAATGAAGACTACGTGTATTTCCTGGAGCGAAGCAAGTCATACAAGAAGCATTTCGACCCGGAGACAGGGTTCATGAGAGGTGTGACATCCAAGGGCGCTTTCAACGAACCGTTCAGCCCGTTCCACTCCAACCATCGCGCAGATGACTACACCGAAGGCAACGCATGGCAGTATACATGGCTCGTACCTCACGACCTGGACGGTCTCGCCGAATGTTTCAAGACATACAAGCACCACACACATAACAACATAGACCGTCATTTCAGCGGACGCGAGGCCCTCATCCAGAAACTGGACTCACTGTTCCTCGTAAGTTCCGTAATCGAAGGAGAGAACGCCTCCCCGGACATCTCAGGCCTTATAGGACAGTATGCCCACGGCAACGAGCCCAGCCACCACATTCTCTATATGTATGCTCTCGCAGGCCAGCCTTGGAAGACGGCGGAACTGGTACGCCGCGTATGCGGGGAAATGTATTCTGCGGCTCCTGACGGGCTCAGCGGCAACGAGGACGTAGGGCAGATGTCAGCATGGTATCTGCTCTCATCCATGGGTTTCTACCAGGTAGAGCCGGCAGGCGGCCGTTACTGGTTCGGTTCTCCGCTCTTTGACAAGGTAAGCATATCCCTGCCTGATGGAAAGACCTTCAGCATAGTGGCGCAGGGCAATTCCGATGAGAACATCTACATACAGCGCATATATCTCAACGGACACCCTTATACCAAAGGCTACATAAAATATGAGGACATCATGGCCGGCGGAGAGCTCACCCTTGTCATGGGCAATGATAAGAGACTATGGTACTGCGCCGAGGAGCCGGAAGAATATGTATGCCAGCGTCCTTCTGAAGATGACAGGCTCTTCACCGACGAGTCCGTAGAGAAGACCATCGCCGATGTGCAGTCAAAACTCACCAATCCGCGTCTGGCATGGATGTTCGGCAACTGCTTCCCTAACACGCTCGACACCACCGTCCACTTCTCGGAAGATGACGGCGAGGGCAATCCTGACACCTTCGTATATACCGGTGATATCCACGCCATGTGGCTCAGGGACAGCGGCGCACAGGTATGGCCATATCTCAGGCTCTCGGAAGATCCCGAAATCCGCGCGATGCTGGAAGGGACCATACGCCGTCAGTTCAAGTGCATCTGCATAGACCCTTACGCCAATGCATTCAACAACGGCCCTACCGGTACCGGCTGGATGGACGACAACACCGAAATGAAACCCGAACTCCATGAGAGGAAATGGGAAATCGACTCCCAGTGCTACCCTATCCGACTCGCATACGCTTACTGGAAGAAGACCGGAGACACATCCATCTTCGATGCAACCTGGATCGAGGCCATGCAGAAGATTCTCCGGACTTTACGCGAGCAGCAGCGCAAGGAGAACCGCGGACCATACTGGTTCACACGCATCTGTGATGCACAATATGATATGAAGTCCAACCTCGGATACGGCAATCCTGTCAACCCTGTCGGTTTGATAGTATCATCATTCAGGCCTTCTGATGACGCAACTGTATTCGATTTCCTTGTCCCGTCCAATTTCTTCGCCGTCACCAGCCTGAGGAAAGCTGCTGAAATACTTGAGACGGTCAATTCCGAAAGCACAATGGCCCAGGAGTGCAGAGCTCTGGCCGATGAAGTGGAGACTGCGCTCAAGGAATACGCCGTGATTGACACCCCGGAATTCGGCAAGATATACGCATATGAGGTTGACGGATTCGGCAACCGCCTTCTCATGGATGACGCCAACGTGCCATCACTTCTGGGAATGGCATATCTCGGAGACGTTGATATCAATGATCCAATCTATCAGAACACCCGACGCTTCGTCCTCAGCGAAAGCAACCCATACCGATTCAAAGGAACTGCTGGCGATGGAATCGGAGGCCCGCACATAGGAAACGACTATATCTGGCCTATGAGCTTCATGATGAGAGCGTTCACCTCTCAAGATGACAAGGAGATCCAGGACTGCATAATCAAACTGATGACCACTGATGCAGGCACAGGATTCATGCACGAGTCATTCCACGTGGACAATCCGGCACACTTCACAAGAGAGTGGTTCGCCTGGCAGAACACCCTGTTCGGGGAGCTTATCCTCAAACTGATCGACGAAGGCAAGATTGGCCTTCTGAACGATATCATCTAGACATTATCTCCGCTGGCGCCCTGCCTTCCACAAGCAGGTCGCGCATGCGGTCCATCGATGGAGAAACGTGTTCAAAAAAGGCTCTCAAGCCTTCACAGAGCACGTTTTTCCCTTCTTCTCTATGCTCAGGGCATTCCCCGTTGCAGACCGCATGCCAACGGCAGACGGCACACTCCCGGGGCAGGGAGTTCCTCTTGTCCAGCGCGAAGCGCAGACGCTGCGGAGAATCATATATCTCGCGCAATGTCTTCTCCCTGATATTTCCTAACAGGTAGGCGGGAGTCACGAAATGATCACAAGGATATACGTCACCGTTATGCTCCACGGTCAGAGAATCGCTGCATATCTCATTTATGGAACAGACTCCCGGAGTCATGCCGCACCACCGTGCAAGGGTTGCATCGAATATCTGCACATAGCACTCCCCTACGTCACGCTTGACCCATTCGTCGAAGATATCGGTCAGGAAACGTCCATAGCCTTCTGCGCTGACCGCCCATGGCAGCCTCTTGTTGGCGGCAGGAAGGAACTGCATGTAACGGCTTCCGACATAATCCCTGAAGAAATGGTATATCTCCAGCCCACGTCCCTCACAGTTGCGGTTCACGACACTCAAAGTATTGAAATCCACACCGGTGCGCTGGAACAACCTTATGGCATACATGACCGAATCGAAGGTCGGGGCACCTGTCTTTGACCTCCTGTAACGGTCCTGTATGTCCTTCGGGCCGTCCAGCGAGATGCCGATCAGGAAGCCGTTCTCCCTGAAGAAGGCACACCAGTCCTCATTCACTTTCAGGCCGTTGGTCTGAAGGGAGTTATTTATCTTTTTTGAGCCTTTGTATTTGTTCTGCATGGAAACGGCCTTCTCAAAGAACCTGCGTCCCAGCAGCAGGGGTTCGCCGCCGTGCCAGCAGAAAGAAACTTCTTCGACCTCATTGGCCTCTATATACTGCTTTATATAGAGCTCCAGCAATTCGTCGCTCATCACGGGCTCGCGACCTCCGTACAACTCAGCCTTCTCCAGATAATAGCAGTAGGTACAATTGAGATTGCAGGTGCTTCCGGCAGGCTTGACCATGGTCCCGAAGGCCACAGGAGCGGTGACATGCTGTGCATCGGCAAGTGTGAAGAGGTCCTTTGATGCCATATCAGACATGCGATGACAATCTCCGGCGCAGCGGAGCGTCGTAGAACTTCATGAAGGCACAGGCCAGAAGCACACAGAAAATCACAAGGACGACGGCAACGGGCCATGCGCGGCAGAAAGGTACCTCGTTCTTCCACACCCAGGCATAGAAGAGATAGTAGAACGGATAGTGCACCATATAGAGCGGATACGAAAGGTCTCCGAGGAACCTGCATGCCCTGTCCGAAGAATGGCAGCAACTGCCGCAAGCCCCAATGTACAGCAGTACAGGAAAAATGACCATGATGCACAAACTGTCATAAATACCGTTCATCCACAGGTGCTCCGTCCCACCTGCATGAGGGATGGAGAGCAGCAGGACCAGCGAAGCAGTGCATATCCAGAAGGCTCCTTTGATACGGCGGGGCCTGAAAGTCCTGGCCACAACCATACCCATGGTATAGGAAAACATCATGCGCAGCAATCCTCCGGCAAATCCATGATCAGCAAGTGTCCAGCCGACGCCGAGATGTCCGGAGCCTGAAACATTGCCTATTGCATATGCGGCAAGCCCTGCACCAAGCACAGCTGCAAGCACCTTCATCCAGCGGGTGGAAAGCCTCCTCAGCACAAAGGCATAAAAGATATTGCCGATGTATTCGAAGAAAAGGGACCAGTTCGGACCGTTGAGAGGGAACATCTCACCGTTGCCCCGGACTTCATACAAACCGCCGGGAGAAGCAGGAATCATGCACATTCCAAGCAGCATGGCGAGCATGACCGGGCCGAAAGGGACTTTCGTGCCATCCCACTGCACGCTCCCCTGAATAAGAAATGTCGCTGCACCAAGCACCGCACCGGCAATCACCATAGGATGAAGACGGATCAGGCGGCGTTTGAAGAATGAAACGGTGCTCATCATGTTCCAGCGGTCATCATAAGCATACGAGATGACGAAGCCGGAAAGGATGAAGAAGAAATCCACCGCAAGATAGCCGTGATTGATATGCTGGTCAAGGGGCGAAGTGGCGAAGCCTTCGAACACATGATACAGAATGACCATGAGTGCGGCGACACCCCTCAACCCGTCAAGAATCTGATAATGCGCTTTTGGCGCTATTGTCTGTACTCCCATGTCTCTCCTGCTTTCAAATGGACAGGACCTTCGGTGATGCCGATGATTTCAAAGTCACCTTCGTGCTTTGCCTTCAGGCTCACATGACACACCTTGCCGTCCTTCCATTCCGCAGAGACCTCGGCGCCACCACGCACACAGAACCCGCTGAAACTGCCGTCCTTCCATGCTGAAGGCAATGCCGGAAGGAGTTCGATGGTACCTGCATGGCTCTGGACGAGCATCTCGGCGATTCCGGCTGCACCGCCGAAATTGCCATCGATCTGGAATGGCGGATGGGCGCAGAAAAGATTAGTGTATGAACCGCCTCCGTTGCTATAGTTGAATCCGGTCGTATTGACTGGTCGCAGGAGGTCAGTAAAAAGCTTATATGCATGCTCACCATCATGAAGACGGGCCCAGAAATTGACCTTCCACCCCATTGACCAGCCCGTGCTTTCGTCACCGCGGACTTCGAGGGAGCGGCGGGCCGCCTCGGCAAGTTCAGGGGTACGGGCCACCGATATCTCGTCACCCGGATGAAGCCCGTACATATGAGAGCTATGACGGTGATGGATTTCCGCTTCGCCGTAAGGCTCGAGCCATTCCATGATCCTGCCGTCCTCACCTATCGTCGTAGGCATGAGACGGCTGCGCTTCTCTTCGAGTATCTTACAGAAGTCCTCATCCACTCCAAGTATCGAGGCTGACTCCATGACATTCGTGAAAAGTTCGCGCACTATCTGGTTGTCCATCGTGGATCCGGCACAGATGTTCGCCCTCTTCCCGTTCGGCATGATATAAGTATTCTCCGGAGAGGTCGTCGGCGCGGTCACAAGGTAGTGGCTCCGAGGATCCTCCACAAGCATGTCCACGAAGAACAGAGCCGCCTCCTTCATCACCGGATACACATCGGCCAGGTACTCCTTGTCCATGCTGTACTCATAGTGCCTGTAAAGGTGCTGGCAC
>JAZRXV010000016.1:0-20615 GCA_045600405.1 Candidatus Cryptobacteroides sp. | reverse complement strand
AGCGTCTCAGCAGCAAGCCTGCGTATCCCCTCACGGTTCATTGTAAGGAAAGCGGCATTTGCTGTAGGAATGACTGTGTAGCCCTCCTTCTCAAGTTCGACGAGGGTCGGAGTAGCGATAGCCTCCACCTCAGGAATGATAAGATCCGGCTTCTCCTTCTCGATAACCTCGCGCAAGGCCTTGCCGTCAAGCATGTTAAGTACATAAGAGCGATGGGCGACCTGCATGGCCGGTGCATTTGCATAGCGGTCACATGCCACTACTTCGACACCGTAGCGCTGAAGTTCAATTGTAACTTCCTTTCCCAATTCGCCTGACCCGCAAAGAAGCGCCTTCTTTGCAACGGGTGTAAGGGGTGTTCCTATTTTGACCATAATTCATCAAAAGCCCAATGGGCAATATCATTGCGATAAAACAAATTGCTGCATTCAATCTTCCTGACATCAGCATATACGGCTTCACGGGCCTCTGCGATGGAATCCGCCTTGCAGACAACCATCATCACACGGCCTCCCGCCGTCTTGAGGACACCGGAATCATCCTTGGTCCCCATGTGGTAAACACGCCCTGAGACCTCATCCACCCCGGTGATTGCGAATCCTTTCTGATAACTTCCCGGATACCCCTTGGACGCCAGCACGACACCCATGGTAACCTTGTCCTCACCCCATTTCAGAGCAGAAGCAGGGGTTGCTGTGGCGACCGCCTCGAAAACATCAACGATATCAGACTCGAGAAGAGGCAGCACCACCTCGGTCTCCGGATCTCCGAAACGGGCATTGAACTCAATGACCTTTATGCCGTCTGCGGTTTTCATCAGACCACCGTAGAGCACCCCGCTGAGAGGGCAGCCCTCGGCTACCATAGCCGATGCGACCTTGCATAGAATGTTTTCGTACGCGAACTTCTCATCTTCCGGAGTAATGAACGGAAGTCCGGTATATGCACCCATTCCGCCCGTATTCGGTCCCTTGTCCCCGTCAAAGGCACGCTTATGGTCCTGAGCCAGAGGCATAGGGTAAACCCTTCCGCCGTCAACGAAACACATGAATGAGAACTCCGGTCCCTGAAGGAAATCCTCGACAACGACCTTTCCCTTACCGAATGATTCGTCCAGGAGCATGTCCTTGAGGGCATCTTCGGCAGCCTTTGCATCCTCGGCTATCACCACACCCTTGCCGGCTGCAAGCCCGTCATATTTGAGGACTGCAGGGAAAGGGCGTGAATTGACATAGGAAAGGGCTTCATCATAATCGGAAAAGCTCTTGTATCCGGCTGTAGGCACACCGTACTTCTCCATGATTTCCTTGGCGAACTCCTTGCTGCTCTCTATCCTGGTGGCAGACTTCGTATGTCCGAAAATCTTGAGCCCGGCAGCGCGGAACGTATCCACAACTCCTGCGGCAAGTGCCGCCTCAGGCCCCACAACGGTAAGGTCAATCCCCTCCTCCCTTGCAAAATTCAGGAGGCCTTCGACGTCAGTATCCTTAATTGGCACACAGACTGCCTGCCGGGCTATACCGGCATTGCCTGGCGCACAAAAAATCTGTGGTTCATATGCAGAACGGCTGATGGCATCCACTATGGCATGCTCCCTGCCACCGCCTCCGATTACAAGAACTTTCTTCATTGAGTACTAATGTTTGAAATGTCTGACTCCGGTGAAGAGCATCGTAATTCCGAGTTCATCAGCCTTCTGGATGGACTCTTCGTCACGTATGCTTCCTCCCGGCTGCACTATTGCAGTCACACCGTAACGGGCTGCAAGGGCAACAGTATCACCGAACGGCAGGAACCCGTCGGAAGCCAGGACTATGCCTTCCGTGAATCCTGCGTTGCGAGCCTCGTTAAGGGCGATTTCAGCAGAACCGACACGATTGGTCTGGCCTGCACCCACACCGATAGTATGTCCGTCCTTCACCACCGCGATAGCATTTGACTTCACATGCTTCACGATCTTCCAGCCGAACTCCAGGTCTGACATCTGGTCATCGGTAGGCTTGACCTTGGTCACACACATATCCGGGGTGACGTCCTCTACCTGGGTGTCCAGCTGCTGGGCGAGCATGCCTCCGTTCACGCTGATGTACTGAGGGACTGGAGCGGCGGATTTTGTCATATCCACCTGCATCACACGGAGATTCTTCTTGGTAGCCAGAATCTCAAGGGCCTCAGGGCTGAATGAAGGAGCGATGACGATCTCAAGGAAGATCGGTTTCATGCCGGCGGCGACTTCCGCAGTAAGTTCGCGGTTGACGGCCACGATGCCTCCGTAGATGCTGACCTTGTCAGCCTCATATGCTGCCTGCCAGGCCTCCTCTATGGTCTTTCCTATTGCCGCTCCGCACGGGTTCATGTGCTTGAGGGCGACGCAGAACGGCTCATCGAAGTCACGGACAACGTTGAGGGCGGCATTGGCGTCCTGGATATTGTTGTAGGAAAGTTCCTTGCCCTGGATCTGGGTGGCAAAAGCCAGCGAATACGGAGCAGGCTCCAAAGCAGCATAGAAGTTGGCGCTCTGATGAGGATTCTCACCGTAACGGAGCCCCTGCTTGAGGTCGTACTCAAGGAAGAGCTTCTCGTTCAATCCGGCCTGTTTCCGCATATATGTAGAAATCATCATATCATATTCTGCGGTATGTGTATAGGCCTTGGCGCTGAGTTTGAGACGGGTCTCGTCTGAAGTCCATCCATTCTCACGAAGTTCGGAAAGTACGGTGTCATAATCAGAAGGATCGCATACGATGTTGACGTCCCGCCAGTTCTTGGCTGCGCTGCGCACCATTGAAGGGCCGCCGATATCTATGTTCTCGATGGCGTCTTCCATGGTCACGCCCGGCTTGGCTATCGTCTGGCGGAAAGGATAGAGGTTTACGCATACTAGCTCAATGGTCTGTATGCCGTTCTCCTTAAGGGTGGCCATATGCTCAGGGACATCACGTCTGGCAAGGATACCTCCGTGAACCTTCGGATGGAGGGTCTTCACCCTGCCGTCGCAGATTTCAGGGAAGCCGGTAACCTCACTGATACCTATTGTCTTCACTCCGTTGCTGTCCAGAAGTTTCCGGGTGCCGCCGGTGGCAATGATCTCCCATCCGAGATCCTGCAGGCCTTTCACGAACTCCACGAGTCCGGTCTTGTCGCTTACACTTACTAACGCTCTTTTCATATTATTTTCTTAATTGTTTCAACATATAACTGATGTTCTATGACCTGACCGAGACGGTGTACCTCCTCCGGGTCATTCCCGTCATATTCGAACGCCCTCTGGGCGATGATACGTCCGCCGTCAAGGCTTTCGTCCACCCAGTGTATGGTGATGCCATACACCTTGACTCCGTACTCCACAGCCTGCTCGACTGCATGAGCGCCCCTGAACGCAGGAAGCAGTGACGGATGGATGTTGATTATCCGTCCTCCATACCGTGACAGGAGCACGTCTCCAATGATGCGCATATAACCTGCCAGGCACACAAGGTCAACCCCGAGCTCATCCAGCCTGTCCGCTATCTCAGTCTCAAAATCGGCCTTGGAAGCATAATCCTTAGGTGAGAAGGAGAAAGCCGGAGTACCGAACTTCTCCGCACGCTGCAGCACATACGCGCCAGGCTTGTCACACACAAGAAGCACGACCTCGGCATCAAGCCTTCCGTCAGCGCAGGCTGCGGCTATCGCCTCATAATTGGAGCCGCTGCCGCTCGCGAATACTGCAAGCCTTTTCATATGATCTCGACCCCTTCCCTGTCAGTCACCTTTCCGATCACGGCAGCCTTCTCGCCATGGGATGCGAGTATGTCAATGGCCTTCTGAGCATCAGCGGCGTCAAGGACGACAACCATGCCTATGCCCATGTTGAAGATGTTGAACATCTCGCGATGAGGTATGGAGCCCCATTTCTCGAGCATCCTGAATACAGGAAGTATCTCCCATGTGCCCTCTTGTATCTCGAGCCCCTGTCCCTTGTGCAGGACCCGGGGGATATTCTCATCGAAACCGCCGCCGGTGATATGGCAGATGCCGTGTACGTCGCAGTTGCGGATCACGTCGAGCACCTGCTTGACATAGATGCGCGTAGGGGTCAGGAGTACGTCTCCAAGCCTGCGGCCGCCGAATTCAGGAATCTCATCGAAGAAAGACAGTCCGGCATCGGCTACAATCTTGCGGACAAGGCTGAAACCGTTGGAATGGACCCCCGTGGAGGCTATACCCACGAGCACGTCTCCGGCCTTGACCTTGCTTCCGTCAATAAGTTTGGACTTCTCCACCACTCCGGTGGTATAGCCGGCGATATCATACTCCCCGCCTTCATACATTCCCGGCATCTCGGCAGTTTCACCTCCGACAAGGGCACAGCCTGCCTGACGGCAGCCCTCCGCCACACCGGCCACTATCGCCTCGATCTTCTCCGGGATATTGTGACCTACTGCGACATAGTCAAGGAATATCAGAGGCTCGGCACCCTGTGCAAGCACATCATTGACACACATGGCGACAGCGTCGATGCCGACAGTATCGTGCTTGTCCATCGCAAAGGCGATCTTGAGTTTCGTACCCACTCCGTCAGTACCGCTGACAAGGACAGGCTCCTTCACCCCTAGGGATGAGAGGTCGAACATTCCGCCGAATGAACCGATCCCGCCCATGGATCCAGGGCGGACAGTGGATGCAACGTGCTTCTTGATACGGCTGACGACTTCGTAGCCGGCTTCGAGATTGACTCCCGCTTTTTCGTAACTTACTGCCATATTCTATTCTTCTGTTTCTTTTCCATATTGATACAGTGCCGTAGGATACTCTCCGTTGAAACATGCAAGGCACAGTTCGGAGCATCCGAACGTGGATGCCACGGATGCCTCGCAGGAGATATATCCAAGACTGTCAGCCTCTATCTTCCTGCAGGCCTCTTCAAGCGTACGGTTGGAGCAGAGGAGCTCTTCCGGCGTAGAAGTGTCCACCCCGTAGAAGCATGGGTACTTCATCATAGGACTGGCCACACGCACATGCACTTCCCTTGCGCCGGCGGCGCGGAGAAGCTTCACTATCTTGAGGCTGGTGGTACCGCGCACAATCGAATCGTCCACGAGTACGAGGCGCTTTCCTGAAACTATGCTGCGGACAGCGGAAAGCTTCATCTGCACACCCTTCTCCCTCATCTCCTGTGACGGCTGGATGAAGGTTCTGGCGACATAACGGTTCTTCACAAGCCCCATCTCGTATGGTATTCCGCTGGCCTCGGCATAGCCCATCGCGGCGCTGAGTCCGGAATCAGGCACACCTACCACGATGTCTGCATCGGCAGGACACTCCTTTGCAAGCCTGCGGCCCACCTCCTTGCGGAAAGCATGCACGTTGCATCCGTCTATGTCGCTGTCAGGACGGGCGATATAGATATACTCCATACCGCATACCTTGTGCTTCTGGAACTGGGAATATCTCCTGCTCCTGAGTCCGTGCGCATCCATGGTCACTATCTCTCCGGGCTCCACATCACGCACATACTCCGCTCCCACAAGCTCGAAGGCACATGTCTCGCTGCTTATCACCCAACCATCGCCCAGACGGCCTATGGCAAGCGGCTTGATGCCATACTTGTCCCTCGCGGCATATATGCGGTTCTTGGTCAGGATGGCGAAGGCGAATCCGCCCTCCATCATGTTAAGGGCATCTATGATGTGGAAGATACGGTCCTCACGGCCTTCCTTCTTGATAAGGTTTGCCAGGATCTCAGCGTCCGTATAGGTCTGGAACATGCACCCCTTGTCCTCCAGATAACTTGCTATCTGGGCGGAATTGACCAGGTTTCCCTCGCCTGCTATCGCGAAATCTCCGGATTTGTGATGGAAGAAGAGAGGCTGCACATTATCCAGACCGCCCTTCGCCTTGTTGGCATACTGCGTACTGCCGATACCGAGCATGCCCCCATGTTTCTCAAGGCATGTCCTGGAAAGGACCTCACCGGCCAGACCGAGCCCGCGATGATGATGGCATAATCCGTTCTCATCGAAGGTGGCTATGCCGGCACCTTCCTGACCTCTGTGCTGCAAAGCATGAAGGCCGAAATAAATTACCTGAGCGGCGTTCTTGACGCCATAAACACCGAAAACACTCATTTTTCAGAAACCTCCTTTAAACGATCCATAACCTCCTTATATGAAGCGCAGACATCACTGAGGTCATGACGGAAACGGTCCTTGTCAAGGATACGGCCAGTCTGCTCATCCCACAGTCGGCTGTTGTCAGGACTGATCTCGTCAGATACGATTATCTGACCGTCAGCGGCACGTCCGACCTCCATCTTGAAATCGATAAGTTCTATTCCTGCCTCATGGAAGAATTCACAAAGGATCCCGTTGACCTTGCGGGCCAGACTGTAAATATGATCAAGCTCGTCATAGGTGACAATCCCGAGGGCGACTGCATGATGGTCGTTGATCATAGGGTCCTTCAGTTCATCGCAATTGTAGCGCAATTCAATGACGGTGTTCTGGATACGCGTACCGTTATCCACACCGAGCAGCTGGGCCGTAGTACCGGCCAGCCGGTTGCGCACGACTACCTGCAACGGAATGATTTCAATCCTGTGGCACAACTGTTCACGCTCGCCCGTGGTCCTGATGTAATGGGTACGGACACCGCCTTTGCTGAGACGGTCGAACACCATGGAGGATATCTGACAATTATATATGCCCTTGTTCTTGAGGACCGCCATCTTGATACCTCCGAATGCCGTTGCAACATCCTTATAATGGATCAGGACCATATCGGGATCCTCTGTGGAATATATCTTCTTTTCTTTTCCGTCGAAAAGCAATTCAGCCTGTGACATGTCTATTTCTTCGTAAAATATTTGACTGCATTCCTGAAGAGCGGCTGCTCCAGCTCCTCATCGATATTCTTGAACAGTCCCGGCTCATAGCGCTCGGTATGTCCCATCTTTCCAAGAATCTGGCCGTCAGGGCTTATGATACCCTCGATGGCGTAATATGACCCGTTAGGATTGTACGGAGACTCCATGGTAGGCTCCTCCGTGACAGGATTGACATACTGGAACGCCACCTGGCCGTTCTCGAACAACTGTCTGGCAAGTTCCTCATTCACAACGAACTTACCCTCACCATGACTCACAGCGATGGTGAACAGGTCTCCTTCGTTGAGGCCGGCAAGCCAAGGTGACCTGGTGGTTGCAACACGGGTCGTCACCATCTGTGAGATATGACGGTTTATGTCGTTGCGGAAGAGGGTCGGAGAATCCTTGGTCACGCACCCGAGCCTGCCGTAAGGAAGCAGCCCGCTCTTAACGAGGGCCTGGAAACCGTTGCATATGCCAAGAATAAGTCCACCGCGGTCGATGAGTTTATGGATTTCGTCCGCTATCTCTTTATTGTTAAGCACATTGGCTATGAACTTTCCGCTGCCGTCAGGCTCATCTCCGGATGAGAAACCGCCGCTCAGGGCAAGTATCTGGCACTCGGATATGTCTTTTTTCATCCTTGCGATGGATTCGAGCACATCGTCACCGGTAAGGTTGCAGAACACTCCGAAGCGCACGTCAGCGCCTGCCTTGCGGAAGGCCTTGGCTGTGTCATAGTCGCAGTTGGTTCCAGGGAATACCGGAAGATACACGAGAGGTTTCCCGTCCACGGCAGCGGCCCTGACCTTTGCGGAAGGTGCGGCATTCTGCTTGAACTGAGGGATCCTGTCTCCGAACTGTGCCACGGCAGTCTGAGGATAAACCTTTGCATAGCGTGAACTCCATGCCTCCTGAAGGGCGTCCAGGGATATTGACGCTCCGTTGATATGGAGTTTGAAATCCTCGCCATCTGTCACTTCTCCGAGAAGGACGGCGTTCTCGTAATCAAGTGCGCCTTCCACTTCCACTATGATGGAACCGTATGACAGATTGAAGAGATCATCCTCGAAGACGTTCACATTGATACCGAATGCATTGCCGAATGACATCTTGGCAAGGCCCTCGGCGACACCGCCGAAACCGACAGCCCATCCTGAAACTATCGTCCCGTCCTGTATCCCGGCATGGACGAAATCCCAGTTCTTCTTGAGCTGCTCCACGTCAGGCATGCGGTTATCCAGAGGAGTATGCTTGATGAGATATAATCTGTTGCCCTCCCATTTGAGTTCCGGGGAAATGACCTTGGATGCCTTGACAGGGGTGATACCGAATGCTATGAGGGTCGGCGGGACGCTGATGTCCTCGAATGTGCCGCTCATGGAATCCTTTCCTCCGATTGAAGGCAGGCCGAACTCCACCTGCATCTTGAGCGCACCGAGAAGGGCGCTGAGAGGCTTGCCCCAACTGTGCGGATCATGTGTCATCCTCTCGAAATACTCCTGGTAGGAGAAACGCATGGTTGACCAGTCTCCACCGGCTGCAACCACCTTGGAGCAGGCCTCTACGACAGCATAGGCCGCGCCATGGTACGGACTCCAGGAAGCGAGGTACGGATTGTATCCGAAAGCCATCATGGAAGCGGTATCGGTGAAACCGTCGGCAGGGAGTTTCTGGACGGACACCTGGGTCTCGGTGGACTGCATCACGCCACCATAAGGCATAAGCACCGTCGAACGGCCGATCGTGGAATCGAACATCTCCACAAGACCCTTCTGGGATGCCACGTTATCTGAAGAAAGCACGTTGCATATCTGCTCTGAAAGGCCATTGCCCGCAGGAGTCTGGATGAACGGATCCCTGTCTTCCACAGGCAGGACCGCAGCCTTCGAATAATGCTTCGCACCGGCACTGTCGATGAACTCACGGGAAAGGTCAGCGATAAGTTCGCCGCCGTTGTACATCCTCATCCTGCCGGAATCGGTGACGTCGGCGACATATGTCACCTCCACGTTCTCGCTGCCGCAATACTTCTCGAACTGCTCACGGTCGGCGGCTTCCACCACCACGGCCATGCGCTCCTGGCTCTCGCTGATTGCAAGTTCAGTGCTGTTAAGTCCGTTATATTTGACAGGGACCCGGTCAAGATATATGTCCAGGCCGTCTGTAAGTTCGCCGATGGCGACACTCACACCACCGGCACCGAAGTCATTTGACTTCTTGATGAGGCGGGTGACCTCAGGACGGCGGAAAAGCCTCTGGAGTTTGCGCTCCTCAGGGGCGTTGCCCTTCTGGACCTCACTGCCGCAGCTCTCGAGGGATGCCTCAGTATGTTCCTTTGAAGAACCTGTTGCACCACCGATGCCGTCACGGCCGGTCCTGCCTCCGAGAAGGAGTATCACATCCCCCGGAGCCGGACTTTCGCGGCGTACGTTCTCAGCCTTGACAGCACCGACCACTGCACCGACCTCAAGGCGCTTGGCCACATAACCCGGATGATATATCTCCCGGACATGAGTGGTGGCAAGGCCTATCTGGTTACCATAACTTGAGTATCCGCCTGCCGCCTTGCGGGTGATGACCTTCTGCGGAAGTTTGCCCGGGATAGTCTCCGATACCGGCTTCAGTATGTCACCTGCTCCGGTGACACGCATGGCCTGATATACATATGAGCGGCCGGAAAGAGGGTCGCGGATTGCGCCGCCAAGACATGTGGCGGCTCCACCGAAAGGCTCTATCTCAGTAGGATGGTTGTGGGTCTCGTTCTTGAACATAAGGAGCCAGCGCTCATCCTGCCCGTCCACATCCACATTGATGTAGATGCTGCATGCGTTGTTCTCCTCGCTCTGCTCCATATCATCGAGAAGGCCTTTATATTTAAGGTACCGGGCACCTATGGTGGCAAGTTCCATGAGGCAGAGGCTCTTGCCCGCGCGTCCGAGTTCCTTGCGCATGTCATGGAAATGTCCGAGTTCGGACTCGATCTCCTCCTTCATGAAGGAATCGTCCACGGTGATCTCCGTCAATTCGGTCGTAAAGGTGGTGTGACGGCAATGGTCGCTCCAATATGTATCGAGTATGCGGAGTTCCGTCTCAGTAGGGTTGCGCTTCTCCTTCCTGAAGTAGTTCACCACTTCACGGAGATCGTCGGTATTCATGGCAAGGCCCCACTCGGCACAGAATGAAGCGAAACGCTCCTCCGGCATCTCGAGGAAACCATCAAGGGATGCAAGCGGCTTGACATCAGCCTTTTCGCTCAGATCAAGCCTTGACAGGTCCTTCTGCCTCGACTCCACTGCATTAATATAATAATGTCGGACAGCCGAAAGATCGGCATCCGACATGTCATCATCAAACACAAGCAGCCTTGAACTGCGAATCTTGACTTCTGCCTTAGGGTCTATCAGATGGACGCAGTCCACCGCCGAAGAAGCCCTCTGGTCGAACTGGCCCGGAATATACTCCACCGCAAGGTACTTCTTTCCGCCAAGAGGGAAGGAGTCCGTCACGGTGTCCGTGACCGTCTCCCCGAAGACAGAGTACCTGCATTTCTCGAGAAGTTCATCCGAGAAGCCTGCAAGGTCATAAACATTCAGAAGTCTGAGTTCACGGATGGACAGGGCGAGGTTCTCGTTGAGCTCGTCACGCAAGCTCTCGGCCTCGACCCTGAATCCGCGATTTTTTTCTACAAAAATTCGGATTGTCCTGTTCATTTCTATATTTCTGTGCGTTCGATTGCTTCGGTCTGCTTGCGACGGAAGTCCGCAAGTTTCTCCACGAGTTCAGGGCATGCGGTCGCCAGTATGGATATGGCAAGCAGGGCGGCGTTCTTGGCCCCGTTGACAGCGACTGTCGCCACAGGTATCCCTGATGGCATCTGGACCATGGACAGGAGTGCGTCCATGCCGCCGAATGCCTTGCCACAGATAGGCACGCCTATCACAGGCACGGTGGTGAATGCAGCCGTGACACCCGGAAGATGGGCGGCACCGCCCGCTCCGGCTATGATGACGTCAACACCCCTTTCCCTGGCAGATCCGGCATACTCCTCCAGCAGAGCCGGAGCCCTGTGTGCGCTGATCACCTTTTTCTCATAAGGCACACCGAACTGTTCAAGAACGGTGAAGGCAGCCGACATGACTTCCAAGTCACTTGTCGACCCCATGATGACACCGACCTTCATAACTTACTCTGCAAAGAAAAGTTTTGAAAGGGTCATAGGATCGATGTACTTGCCATCCTTATAGACGCGCATGTTGCCGGAGGCGATCTCATCTATGAGCATGACGTTGCCCTGAGGGTCGTATCCGAACTCGAACTTGATGTCGTACAGCACAAGACCCTTCTCCTTGAGGTCGTCAGCGACAATCTTGGTGATCTGCTGGGTCTGGGCCTTGATCGCATCATACTGTGCGTCCGTCATGACTCCGAGAGCGACGAGCGCATCCTTGGTCACCAGAGGGTCGCCCTTGGCGTCATTCTTGAACGTTGTCTCCACATAGGCCGGAAGGTCAGCGCCCTCTTCGATGTATTCGCCATAGCGGCGGAAGAAACTGCCGACAGCCTTGTAGCGGCAGATCACCTCGAGTCCCTGTCCGAAGACCTTGGCCGGAAGGACCTCCATCGTGGTGTTCGCAAGGTCAGCATTCACATAGTGGGTGCGGATACCTGCAGCATTGATTTTCTCGAAGAAATAAATGGACATGCGGAGGTTGACGTCACCGACACCTTCGATCGTGAGACCTACTGAATTCTCGCCCGGATCGAACACACCGTCCTTGCCGGTGCAGTCATCCTTGAATTTCAGAAGATAGTTACCATTTTCAAGAGCGTAGACATTCTTGGTTTTGCCTGTGTAAAGGAGTTCCATGTATTTTGAAAGTTTTAGAATTTTGAGACACAAATTTACGACGAATCGGCGGCAATAAAAAACTAACTTATCAACATAAAAAAGTTGATAAATATATTTTGAGTATTAATTACAAGTAATTAACTTTGCAACCCGATGAAAAGTGCACCTTCATACGGGAATAATAATTCAAACTTGGACAAAAGCGGGACTGACATCATTGTTTGTCCCGCTTTTGTTGATGTCCACGTCCATCTGCGCGAACCGGGATTCTCATACAAGGAGACCATCCTGACCGGCAGCAGGGCTGCAGCCGCGGGAGGATACACCTGCGTATGCGCAATGCCCAATCTCAACCCGGCCCCTGACAGCGTGGAGAACCTGGACATGGAAATCGGGATCATAAAGAGGGATGCGGTGATAGACGTCCTTCCATATGCCACCATCACGAAAGGGCGCAAAGGTCTGGAAATCGTTGATATCGAAGCCCTGATGGGCAGATGCGTGGCATTCTCCGATGACGGCAGCGGAGTTCAGGATGACGCAGTCATGCGCTCGGCCATGGAGAGGATTGCGGCCGCCGGCGGTATATTGGCGGCACATTGCGAAGACAACTCCCTCCTTCACGGAGGCTACATACACGACGGAGCATATGCCAGGGAGCACGGTCACAAAGGGATATGTTCGGAAAGCGAATGGGGCCAGATCGAACGCGACCTCAGGCTGGCTGAAGAAACAGGCTGTCCGTACCATGTCTGCCATATTTCGACCAAGGAAAGCGTACAGCTTATCCGGGAGGCGAAGTCCCGCGGAGTGGACGTAAGCTGCGAGACCGGCCCTCACTACCTTGTGCTCACGGACGATGACCTGCAGGAAGACGGACGTTTCAAGATGAATCCGCCCCTCAGGGGAAAGGAAGACCGGGATGCCCTCATCGAAGGGATCAAGGACGGGACTATCGACATGATAGCCACCGACCACGCGCCTCACAGCGCCGAGGAGAAATCAAGAGGTCTTGCCGGGAGCGCTTTCGGCATAGTCGGTCTGGAAACGGCATTTCCTATCCTGTATACCGGACTTGTACTGAAGGGCGTCATCAGCCTTGAACGGCTGTTCGAACTCATGTCATACGCCCCGAGAAAGCGCTTCAAACTGGGAGAAGCACCGGATGACAGGACAGTTTTCGAGGTGGCCACCCCATACCGCATAGACAGCGGCAGCTTCCTGTCCATGGGTCACAGCACGCCGTTCGACGGATGGGAAGTCAGGGGCAGATGCCTGGAAACGGTACATAATGGAATAACAATATATAAATCAACCATATAAATATGAGTACTGAAAGGAAGATGAAACTTGTTCTCGAAGACGGACGGGAATTCCTCGGCACCGGATACGGAGCCGCCGTCCCTGCTGTCGGGGAAATTGTATTCAATACCTCTATGGTGGGTTATCAGGAAATAATTTCTGACCCGGCATATGCAGGACAGATTGTCGTAATGACATATCCGCTGATGGGACAATACGGCATTACGGACGAAGATTTCGAATCCAGGTCCACAGGTCCTGCCGGTCTGGTCGTAAGGGAATGCTGCGAAACACCGTCTAACTTCCGCTATACCAAGACTCTTTCGGAAGAACTCGAGGAGCACGGGACCCCATGCATCTCAGGGCTCGATACGAGGATGCTCACCCGTATCATCCGCACCAAGGGCTGCCTTAAGGCGGCCATAGTGGACGCGGAGACGAGCGTCGGGGATGCCCTGAAGATGATTGCCTCATCAAAGGAGGAAAAGGACCTCGTACAGAAGGTCAGCTGTGTCAAAAGATGGTTCTCCCGCACCCCGCAGCACAAATGCGACGTCGTGATAATCGACTGCGGTCTCAAGCACAGCATCATCAGTGTCCTCAACAGGCTGGGATGCAATGTGACCATCGTTCCTTTCAACGCTACGGAAGAGGAAATCATGGCGTTCAATCCGGACGGGATCCTCATCTCAAGCGGCCCGGGCTCTCCTGAAGACCTTCCGGAACTTGTTTCCCTGATCAGCAGGATAAGGGGCAGGATACCTGTCTTCGGAATCTGCCTCGGTCACGGAATCATAGCCCTGTCATACGGAGCCAGAATCGTCAGGCTCCCTTACGGACATCACGGAGGACGGCCGATCCGTGAGAAGGAGTCTGCAAAGATCCTCACAGTGGAGCACAACCACAATTATACGGTTGATGCCGCTTCGCTTGAAGGTACAGGTCTCGAAGTCACCTACACGGATATCTCGGACGGATCCGTGGAGGGCATGAGGAATAAGGAGGACAGGATTCTTTCAGTGCAGTTCTACCCTGAAGGAGCCCCTGGTCCGGAAGAGGAAGGATTTTTCAAGGAATTCGTAAAGATGATGGAGGATTAAGTTATGCCAAAGAGAACAGATATCAAGAAAGTCATGGTCATCGGGTCCGGTCCTATCGTCATCGGACAGGCTGCCGAATTCGACTATGCAGGCACACAGGCCTGCCTCGCACTGAAAGAGGAAGGCTACGAAGTCGTGCTGGTCAATTCCAACCCGGCCACCATCATGACCGACCCGAACATAGCCGACAAGGTCTACATGGAGCCTCTTGACCTGGAGTATGTGGCCAAGATTATACGTTACGAGCGTCCGGACGCACTCGTCCCGGGACTCGGCGGGCAGACAGGCCTCAACCTTGCGGTGAAACTCGCAAAGAAAGGTGTCCTTGACGAATGCAATGTAGAAATCCTGGGCACATCCTTCCAGAGCATCGAGAAGGCGGAAGACCGCGAACTTTTCAAGGAATTGTGCGTCAGCCTCGGCGAGCCTGTGATCCCGTCAGACATTTGCTACAGCATCGAAGACGCCGTAAAGACAGCGGAGAAGATAGGCTACCCGGTAGTACTGCGTCCTGCTTTCACACTTGGCGGCACCGGAGGCGGATTCGCCAACAACGAGGCTGAACTCACCGAGATGATGCGCAACGCGCTCGCCCTCTCCCCTGTCCACCAGGTACTCATCGAGAAGAGTGTCAAGGGTTACAAGGAGATAGAGTTCGAGGTCATGCGCGACCACAACGACACGGCCATCACCATCTGCTCGATGGAGAATGTCGATCCCGTCGGCATCCATACCGGTGATTCCATAGTCGTCGCCCCTGTGCAGACCCTTGCGGACAAGGAGTACGAAATCCTTCGCGCAAGTGCCCTCAAGCTTATCCGCGCCCTTGAGATAGAAGGCGGATGCAACGTACAGTTCGCACTCGACCCGCTTTCCTTCAACTACTACATCATAGAAGTCAATCCGCGTGTCTCCCGCTCTTCAGCCCTTGCATCCAAGGCCAGCGGCTTCCCTATCGCACGTGTGACCGCAAAGATCGCCGTAGGTCTCACCCTCGACGAGATTACAGTCGCGGACGCCCCTGCATGCTGCGAACCTTCCATCGACTACATAGTCAGCAAGGTTGCGAGATTCCCGTTCGACAAATTCAGCGAAGCATCGAACGAACTCGGCACTCAGATGAAGGCCACCGGCGAGGTCATGAGCATAGGTCGCACCTTCGAAGAGAGCTTCCTCAAGGCAATACGTTCCCTTGAGATAGGTGTCAGCCACATCTACAAGAAGAAATTCGAGACCTGGAGCGATGCGGAGATCTTCGAATACATTGCCAAATTCCCTGACGACCACATGCTGGCTATCGCGCAGCTGATACGCAACGGTGTGGACATCAAGCTGATCTATGACTGCACAAAGATTGACATGCTCTTCCTCGAGAAGATGTGCAACATCGTCAGGATGGAGAAACTGCTCGCGGCAAATCCTATGGACCGCGAAATCATGTATCAGGCAAAGAGGCTCGGATTCAGCGACAAGTTCATCGGACAGCTCTGGGGCAAGACCGAAAAGGAAACCATAGAGTGGCGCTGGAGCCAGGGCATACGTCCTGTTTACAAATATATCGACAGCTGTGCCGCCGAGCATGACGCAGACGTGCCTTATTTCTACTCCACCTACGAGACGGAGAACGAGACCGTGGTCAGCGACAGGAAGAAGATCCTCGTGCTGGGCGCAGGCCCTATACGAATCGGCCAGGGAGTGGAATTCGACTACTCCACAGTCCATGCAATCTGGGCCATACGTGAAGCCGGATATGAGGCCATCATCATCAACAACAACCCTGAGACCGTCTCCACCGACTACACCATTTCAGACAAACTCTACTTCGAGCCTCTGACAGTCGAAGATGTGATGAACGTCGTCGAACTGGAGAAACCCCAGGGAGTAATTGTGACCCTCGGAGGACAGACAGCCATCAATCTGGCCGGTCCGGTGGCGGAATTCGGAGTACCTATCATAGGCACACAGATCGAAGCCATCGACAACGCCGAGGACCGCAAACTGTTCGAAGCCATCATGCGCAAGACCGGAATACCTCAGCCTAAGGCAAAGGCCGTTACAGATGTTGAGGAAGGCGTAAGGGCTGCCGCAGAAATCGGCTACCCTGTGCTCGTACGCCCTTCATTCGTGCTCGGAGGACGCGCCATGATGATTGTAGGCAACGAGGACACGCTCAGACATTATCTGCACAACGCTGTAGAGATCAACGAGAAGTCTCCTGTCCTTGTCGATAAATACATACAAGGAAGAGAGAGCGAGGTGGACGCCATCTGCGATGGCACCGACGTATTCATTCCGGGCATCATGGAGCATGTGGAGAGGACCGGTATCCACTCCGGAGACTCCATAAGCGTATATCCTTCATTCTCCCTCAGCCAGAAGGTCAAGGACAGAATCATCGACTATACCGTCAAACTCGGCAAGGAGATAGGCATTGTCGGCCTGTTCAACATACAGTTCATCGTGGATCAGAACGATGACGTATATGTCATCGAGGTCAATCCGCGCTCGTCACGTACCGTGCCGTTCCTTTCAAAGTCCACCGGTATTCCTATGGCTAAGATAGCCACCATGGTGATGCTGGGACACTCGCTCAAGGAGCAGGGCATCACTGACACCTACTATCCTGAGCGCCACCGCCATTATGTCAAGAGCCCTACCTTCTCATTCAACAAGATCAAGGGCATCGACACATATCTCTCCCCTGAAATGAAATCGACAGGTGAGGCCATAGGCTATGACGATTCGCTTACCCGCGCACTCTACAAATCCCTTCAGGCTTCAGGAGTGAATGTCGTCAACTACGGCACCATCTTCGCCACCATCGCCGACAAGGACAAGGACGAGGCCCTGCCGCTCATCCGCAGGTTCTACAACCTCGGATTCAACATCGTGGCCACACACGGCACAGCGATGTTCCTCAAGGAGAACGGGATCAAGACCAGGAGCGTGAACAAACTCAGCGAAGGCAGCGACGATATCATCACCGCACTGCGCAAGGGCCACGTGAGCTATGTCATCAACACCATCGACATCAACCAGCACAGCACAAGGCTTGACGGCTACGGGATACGACGTGCCGCCGTGGAGAACAACGTCACTATCTTCACAGCCCTCGAAACCGTCAGGGTGCTTCTTGACGTGCTTGAAGAAATCACGCTTGGAATCTCAACAATCGACGAAGAGTACAACCATTGATGAAACAGGGTATTTACACAGTCATCAGCAACGACCGCATAGCTGACGGGACCTTCCGCATGAAACTCGGAGGCGACACGTCGGCCATCGTACGCGGAGGACAGTTCGTTGACATAGCCGTGGAAGGTTTCTTTCTGCGCCGCCCGATAGCAGTGCAGGAATGGGACTCCGGTTCGCTTACCATCATTTTCAAGGTTGTGGGCAAGGGCACGGATGTGCTCAGCAGGATGAATCCCGGAGAGAGTGTCGATCTGCTCACCGGACTCGGTAACGGATTCGACGCCGATGCCTGCAGCAGTGAGGCCCTTGTAGTCTGCGGAGGCATAGGGGCGTCCCCGGCATTCTCCCTGACAAAGGAACTCATAAGAAGAGGCAGGAAGGTGACGGTGATACTGGGATTCAACAAGGCGGACGACATCATACTGTATGACGCCTATCACGCCATCGGAGCGGATGTCCGGCTCGTCACGCTGGACGGTTCGGAAGGTCTGAAAGGATTCGTCACGGATGCCATCAAGGTCCTGAATCCGTCCTACGACTATTTCTACACCTGCGGTCCGAAAGTCATGATGAAGGCCGTATGCGAATTGCTGGAAGGTCCCGGCGAAGCCAGCCTGGAAGAGAGGATGGGATGCGGCTGTGGCATATGCTACGGTTGCACCTGCCATACGGAAAAAGGCCCGAAACGCGTATGCGCCGACGGCCCGGTGTTCAAGAAGGAGGATATCATATGGTAACATCAGTCAATCTCTGCGGAGTGCAGATGGCCAACCCGGTAGTTCCGGCAAGCGGCACATTCGGCTTCGGTCTTGAAATGGCCCCGGTCTATGACCTCAACATCCTGGGCGGCATATCCCTTAAAGGAAGCACCCTCGAAGCAAGATACGGCAACGAATGCCCGCGCATTGCGGAATGCCCTGACGGGATGATCAATTCCGTAGGACTGCAGAACCCGGGGATCGATGTCCTTACCGGAAAGAAACTCCCTGCGCTCAGAAAGATCTACAAAGGTGCGATAATAGCCAACATCAGCGGATTCAGCGTCAGTGAATATGAAAAATGCTGCGCGAAGGCGGCAGAGGCCCCGGAGGTTGATATAATCGAAGTCAATATCTCCTGCCCTAATGTCCACGGCGGCGGACTTGCCTTCGGCACGTCACCGGAAGCCGCGGCCGAGGTAACTGCAGCGGTGAAAGCCGTGTGCGGCAGCAAGCCCGTATTCGTCAAGCTGAGTCCGAATGTCACTGACATCGCCGGAATAGCGAAGGCCTGTGAAGATGCAGGGGCGGACGGTCTGACGCTCATCAACACCATCCTCGGCATGAGGATAGACATAGCCCGCCGCAAGCCCGTCACAGCCAACAGATACGGAGGATTCAGCGGCAGGGCGGTATTCCCTGTGGCCCTGCGCATGGTAAACCAGGTCGCCCACGCATGCAGCATCCCTGTAATGGGGTGCGGAGGCGTGGCATCCGCCGAGGATGTAGTCGAAATGATGATGGCAGGCGCGACAGCAGTGCAGGTCGGAGCGGAGAATCTGCGCAATCCGTTTGCATGCAAGCAGATTGCCGAGGATCTCCCTGCGGTTATGGACAGGCTAGGAATAGACGACATCAACACGATAATCGGAATAGTTTAAATATATGAAAGACGTAATCATAGCATGTGACTTCAGCAGCGCCGGGGAAGTGCTGGCTTTCCTTGACAGATTCGCCGGATGCGAGCGCAAGCCTTTTGTCAAGATAGGAATGGAACTTTTCTATGGTGCAGGGCCGGACATAGTCCGCGAAATCAAGAAACGCGGCCACCGCATCTTCCTTGACCTCAAGCTTCACGATATCCCTAACACCGTGAAGAAGACCATGAAGGTCCTTTCCGCCCTCGACGTGGATATGACCAACGTACATGCCGCAGGCACCATCGAAATGATGAAGGCAGCCCTCGAAGGGCTTACCAGACCTGACGGCACCCGCCCTATGCTCATCGCCGTCACCCAACTCACCTCAACCAGTGAGGAAAGGATGCAGAAGGAACTCCTCATCAATGCCGGCATTGCGGACACCATAGCCCATTATGCCGCCAACGCCAAGGAAGCAGGACTCGACGGTGTCGTATGCTCTCCTCTCGAGGCATCGATTGTCAAGAAGTCCTGTGGAGACGCTTTCCTAGCAGTAACCCCCGGCATACGTTTCGCCGATGCGGCAGTTGACGACCAGGTGCGCATCACCACGCCTGCAAGAGCAAGGGAGATCGGATCCGATTTCATCGTGGTAGGACGTCCTATCACGGCGGCCGCCGACCCTGTGGCCGCATACGAAAGATGTGTTTCAGAATTTTTAGGATAACGACATATGGAAAAAATCATAGCGAAGCAGTTGCTCAGCATCCGTGCGGTATTCCTCCGCCCGGAAGAGCCGTTCACCTGGGCCAGCGGTATAAAGAGCCCTATCTATTGTGACAACAGACTGATTCTTACCGCCCCTGAGGCCCGCAAGGTCGTGGAACAGGCCATAGCCGACACCGTCAAGGCGAAATTCCCCGAGGCCGAGGCCCTCATGGGCACCAGCACGGCCGGCATAGCCCACGCAGCGATAGCCGCCTCCATACTTGACCTCCCTATGGGCTATGTGCGCGGAGAGGCCAAGACACACGGAAGGAACAACAAGATCGAAGGCAAGCTCGAGCCGGGCACCAAGGTGGTGGTCATCGAGGACCTCATCAGTACCGGAGGCAGTGCCATCGACGTAGTGGAAGCCCTGCGCGAGGCAGGAGCGGAGGTGCTGGGCATTGTCAGCATATTCACATACGGAATGAAGAAGGGACTTGAGCGTCTTGCCGCAGCCGGTGTTGCCAACTATTCCCTCAGCAATCTCGACGCGCTCGTGGAGGTCGCCGCCGAGGAAGGATACATCGCGCCGGAATGGAAGGAGAGAGTGCTCAAGTTCAGGGACAATCCTTCAGACGAGAGTTGGATTCAAACCAAATAGCATATGAAACATCTGATTGACCCGACCGATATCACCAAGCAGGAGACCGATGCCATCATCGCGCTTGCAGAAGATATCATCGCCAACCGGGAAGACTACCGCGACAGCCTTAAATACCACAAGCTCGCGACCCTCTTTTATGAACCTTCCACGAGGACACGTCTGAGTTTCACATCAGCGATGATGGAACTTGGAGGCAATGTTCTCGGATTCTCCGATGCCCGCAATTCTTCTGTCAGCAAAGGCGAGACAGTTGCGGACACCGTACGCGTCGTGGAGAACTTCGTGGATGTGATA
Organism: Candidatus Cryptobacteroides sp.; assembly: GCA_045600405.1. GTDB lineage: Bacteria > Bacteroidota > Bacteroidia > Bacteroidales > UBA932 > Cryptobacteroides. The sequence continues at coordinate 35 of JAZRXV010000016.1, read as the reverse complement.
GCCATGCGCCATCCTCTCGAAGGTGCTCCGTTCGT
>JAZRXV010000015.1:0-3325 GCA_045600405.1 Candidatus Cryptobacteroides sp. | reverse complement strand
GACATGATTGATGAAAGTGGGTATATAGCCATACGCAAGTAGCTTCTTGAGCACTCTCCTTTCTGTCGTCAAACGCTATCTGTATTTATTAGAAATGAAGACTCATGTTTACGGTAATGAAGACGGTCCGAGCCTGATGCTGTTGCCGGGCCTCGGGGTCTCCTATGAAATGTTCCTTCCCCTCATCTCCCTGCTGAAGGACAGGTTCCATATCATTGCCGTGGAGGTGGATGGATTTATCCTTGGCGAGTATTCCTGCTTCACCAGCATCGATGACCAGGCGGGACAGGCGATCGCCTACGTGAAGGAGAACCTGGGAGGCCGGCTCGATTGCGCATACGGGCTCTCGATGGGAGGGAAGATACTTTCACGTATGCTGGAGCGCGACGAAATAATCATTGAGCATGCAGTCCTGGATGCCGCACCGCTGCTGCCTCTTCCGCGATGGCTGGTCGGTCCTTTGCGACATTTCCAGTGTTTCAACGTGTGGACCTGCTATCACTGGACGGGGTTCTGGAAACGGCTGTTCCATTCCCAATATTTCGATGTGCTGCTGGATGAATGCCGGAAAGTCTGGCCCTACGGCAAGGGTAGGGCAGTGCTGGACGGGTACAAGGATATATACACCCACAGACTCGAGTACGTAGCGGATACCGACATACACTTCTGGCATGGGACAAAGGAGGCCATCGTGGCCAAGCCTCAGGTAAGGCATCTTGAGCGTCTTCATCCCGATGTGCATATGGAGGTGTTCGCAGGTATGAACCACGGGCAGCTTCTGGCTGACAATCCGCAGGATGTTGCCGCAAGGATCACGCAGTTGACGGGAAATTAAATGTTCTGATTGTTTTGATTCGTATTGTCAATATGCAAGCCTGACGGTCATGACCGTCCTTCCGCAGACCATCCCGACAAGAAAGGAGAGACCTGCGGAGCAGATCCTCCTGAAGGTTATTGTCTCACCGGCGGATGTCTCGTGCAGGAAGTTGACGGTCACGTCGACCGGATGGGTGTCGCCGCCATTGAGTGCCTCGCAGTCCATCGCCCACTTGAGGTAGTTGGTGTTGTTCGTATGTCCGACGAAGTCTGTGTCAGTGTATCTGATATCATGTTCAACCGTGATCGGACTCGGTTCGCCGTTTGGAACAAGAATCTTGTCGGCCTGGCCTTCAAACGTACTTTCCCCGCACTGCGGCTCCATGCAGCTGAACCCCTCCACATGGTCCGGACGGACCACCGTCCTTGACTGCATGTCAATGAGGACGCATGAACTTGTAGCCTTCACAAGTTCGTCCCCGTTGCTGTCAAGTATTCTGTAGTTCCTGATGAAAAACGGGCCCAGAATTCCCTTGTGCCACGTTTCCAGTATGACATGCTCGAACATGGCAGGAGCCCTGCGCACAATGAACCGTGCCCGGCACAGCACCCATGCGAGCCCCCTGGGGGACATCGCGCTGTCCCCGATGCCGAGACTGTCCGCTCCCTTGTAGGACATGTCCTGCGCCACGGCCAGGGTTGATGCCGGGGACAGCAGCCTGTTGCTGTCTGTCAGATAGCTCGGGATGACGAACTCCTCTATCAGCTTGCCTTCATTCATGGTCAAATGGGATTGGGACGGTCATGGAGAACCCTCCGTCGTTGTATATGTTCTGCATTGTGACCTTACGGGTGAGGTCTGAGAACAGGGCCGTGACCAGCCCGGCGCAGTCCTCTGCGGAGGCGTTGCCGAGAGGGGAGAACGCGTCGGTGTATCCGAACATCCTCTGCATCCCTTCTATGCCGCTGCCGGCCGTGGTCAGGGTGGGGGACTGCGAGACGGTGTTGACCCTCACATGCCTTCTTCGGCCGTATATCAGGCCGAAGTTCCTTGCCACGGACTGGAGCATGGCCTTGGCGTCCGCCATATCATTGTATCCGTCCACCGCCCTGTCGGCGGCCAGATAGCTGAGCGCGACGACGGAACCGTAGTCATTGAGAGCGTCCTTCCTGTAAAGGACGTTAAGGAGCTTGTGGAAGGACATGGCCGATATGTCCACGGTCTTTGAAAAGAACGGGTAGTCCGCCTCCTCATACCTTTTCCCCTTCCTTATGTTCATAGACATACCGACGGCATGGAGGACGAAGTCGAACCTGCCGCCGAAATGCATCATGGCACGGTCAACCAGATTCTCCAGATCATTCAGGTCGGTTGCGTCGGCCGGGAACACCGGCGCTCCGATCCTCTCCGCAAGCTTTGTGGTGTCGCCCATGCGGACGGCAAGCGGGGTGTTGGTCAGCACGATGCCGCCTCCCTCCGCCGCTATCTTCTCCGCAGCCTTCCAAGCAATCGACTTATCATTGAGAGCACCGAAGATGATGCCTTTCTTACCATATAACAGATTATTACCCATATCATTATCCTTTGATGTTTCCACTGCAGTTTATCACTTCCCCTGTTACGTATGACGACAGCGAGGACGCCGCGAGGAACAGGGCCACCCCGGCGACCTCATCAGGAGTGCCGGCCCTTCTCAGGGATATGTCCCTGGTCCAGGCCTCCCGGATGCTCCCGGGGATATTCCCGGTCATCTCGGAGAGGATGAACCCGGGTGCGATGCAGTTCACCCGGATTCCCTTCGGTCCGAGCTCCTTCGCCAGTGACCTCGTCAGGCCGATAAGTCCGGCCTTTGACGCTGCGTAGTTGGACTGGCCGGCGTTTCCGTCCACCCCCACGACCGATGATATGTTGATTATCGTCCCGCCCCTGGCCGAGAGCATCGACGGAAGGACTGCTTTCGTGTAGTTGTACGCGGACTTGAGGTTCGTTTCGATTACGTTGTCCCATTGATCCTCGCCCATCCTTAGAAGAAGGTTGTCGCTCCGGATTCCCGCGTTGTTAACTAGAATGTCTATCCCACCGAAAACCGAGCAGACAGAAGCCGCGACTTCACCTGCCTTGCTACAGTTTGTTGCGTCCGCCTTGATGAACATGGCTGAACCGCCAAGCTTCTCTATTTCCATGGCAGTATCCGCCGCCTCCTTGTCTCGGTTCATATATGTGATGGCGACATCGGCTCCTTCTGAAGCCAGGCGCACAGCAATCGCCCTTCCTATGCCCCGGCTTCCTCCGGTGACAAGGGCCTTCTTTCCTTCAAGCAGTTTCATTATTCTCCTTTTTTTATGAGTATGAATGACAGCGTGCCCTTGCAGCAGAGCGCACCTCCCACCTTTGCTGACGCCTCCACCACGAAATAGGCTTCCCGTCTGACACTGACCTTGGCACGCACCATGACAGTGTCCCCGGGCCGCACCATCCGCCTGAATTTGACGTTGTCCATCCCGGCGT
>JAZRXV010000014.1:0-5986 GCA_045600405.1 Candidatus Cryptobacteroides sp. | reverse complement strand
AACATCAGTATGAACGATGCGGCGGCAGAGCGGTATTTCGGTTCTATGACATCGTACACAGTGGTGTAGAAATTACTGTCGTAAGCCCCTTTGAAGAAGCCGAAACCGAACATGGCGGCATTCACCACCCACAACAGACTGCTCTTGGCCATCACAAAAACGAACGGCGCACCCAGGATGAATGCCGTTGCCTGTACGAGAGCACGCATGCGGAAGTTGCGCGCCACATACTTGTCGGAGATGCGTGCGCCCACCATCACTCCAAAGATGGATGCCAGCTGGAAATAGAACGCAGCATGGAATCCGGCCGCAGCCTTGTCCACTCCAAGTTCATCAATCAGATATGTCGGCATCCAGGTATAGAAGGCCATTCCAACGAACTGCAGGCCGGCACAGCCCAGCGTCAGCAACAAGGCAGAAGGGCAAGCGAAAAACGCCTTCAGAGACTGCAGGACGGATGCCTCCTCCGACTTGGACTGGGAATCCTGCGGACGGGCCTCCCTGATACGGAAAGCCAGCACGACGGCCAGCACGACGCCGAATCCTCCGAAAAGGAAGAAAGCATATTGCCATCCCCACGCCTTGGACACCATCGGTGCCAGGATGGACGAGAGGATGAAGCCGATATAGAGGGCACTCTGGTGGATGGAAAGAGCCGTCGAACGTGTATTGTCACCATGGCTGTCCGCAATGAGGGCCACAGCCGGGGGCGAATATAAAGCCTCTCCTCCGCCTGTGGCGACACTGCGCAACAGCAGCATGGCAACGAACGAATTGGCGCAGCCCGTGAAAAGGGTGGCGATGCTCCACACCATCAGGGCGGACACCAGGATATACTTTTTCTTGACCTTCAACGCAAGCAGGCCTCCGATCGGAACAAGTGCTCCATAAACGATGTTCATTACCATCGCTATGGTTCCCATGTCGTTGTTCGTCAGGCCAAGGCCGTCGCGGATATCCGCAAGCAGTACGTTGAAGATCTGCTTGTCGGCCTGGTTGAGGAAGAAGGCCAGGAACAGCCAGAAGACCAGTTCCCATTTGTATGGTATGCCTGTGCGCTTCATGACGGCTTAAAAGAATACGGGCTGTCCTGTACGTACGCTCTCATAGCAGGCGTTCACCGCCTCAATCGTGCGCTTGTGCCAGCCGAGGTTGATCATAGGGGTCTTATTGTTGCGGATGCAGTCGACGAATTCATCGACAAGGCCGATCCATTCATCGAAATAGGTGTATTGTACCGTGTACCTGTCGTTCGGCGCACCGTTATGATATACGTTGGGGCCGAATGAGTCAACCAGCATGACGCCCTTTTCACCACAGATGTTGAAGTTGACCTCCATGCGCTTCGGGAATATCTCCCAACCCGGTGCGGGCACCTTGAGCTTCTCCTCAAGACGTGACCAGGAAGGGTCGAGAAGGAAGCTCACGCCGTTCTTCATCTTTCCGTTGACAAGGATGATATCCTCCTCTTCGATATCGCGGAGGTTCGGGCCGACTTCAGCATAGATGTATTCGTAATCGCTGCCTGTCAGCCAGCGGATCATGTCAAAGATGTGAGGGTGGTCGCATAATGCCCCGCCACGGAATCTCGGGTCCCCGTCGCGCAGAGGCACCCTGCTGCCCCAGCTGAGCTCCGGAACGCCCTGCCATGGGAAGGCCCAGACAGGAGAAAGGGTGATGTTGGTCGCATTGAAGGATTCCACTTTTCCGAGAGCCTTGTCCGCAAAAAGCTTCTTCATCCTGTGGACGACAGGGTTGTAATGCATCTCCAACTCAACCTGGCAGACAATCCCTGCTTTCTCGACGACGTCCATCATTTCCTGATATTCGTCAAGATCGAATGTCGGAATCTTCATCGAGAGAATGTGGATGCCTCTCTTCGCACAGTTCCTTACCTGCTCCAGATGGCGCGAATTGGCCGAAGCGATGACGACGGCTTCGATCTCCGGATGGGCATCGAAAAGCTCATCGTCGCTCATGTAGCACGGTATCTCGTTGTATCCGTAGTGATAGAACACGTCGCGCACTTCCTCCGTCTCCGCGGACACTCCGACCCAGTCAAGATTCGGATTGTCATGCAATGTCTGGAAATACTTCCTTGTATGCCCGTGTGTAAGGGACAGGATTGCTATCTTAACAGGTTTCATAGCTCGATCTTTTTTCTGGTTTCATTGGATTCCATCGCAGCGGCGACGGCCTTTTTCATCCGTCCGTCCTGCGCCATGTGCCACTCCCTGGTGGACTTGTCCTTCAGGTATTCGAATCTGGCACGGACATTCTCGATTTCAGCGGCGCTCAAGCCGAACAGCTCGCTGTCTGTGTCCGTAAAGGATGTGCCGCCTTCATTCGTGTAAAGGAAGATCGATTGCTGAGGGATCTGAGTATCCACGACGATGTCGCTCGCGACCCCGCGCCGTCCTATGATTTCGTGGCGGTCAACTTCGGGCGTGCCGTCAGGAAGGCGGTTCCCGACTTCCACGCTGCCTATGACACCGTTGTCGAGCTTGACGATGATACTGCCGCTGCACTCATCGGTGAACGCTGCGTGAAGGGCTGTCAGCCTGTGGCCCGTGATGAACTCACAGAGGTCGAGTTCACGGTAGATGATATCTTCAAGCGGTGTGGCCGCTCCGGTAAGGTGGCAGAAACGCAGCAGGCACGGATGCTCGATCGTGTTTGTTGAGATCAGGTTCTTGAGCTCGTTATATTTGCGGGCCGCCCTCCACTGCTGGAGAGGGAAATCTTCTGCAAGTTCCTCCGCCGTGCAGGGGACTTCATATTTTGCGACGAGGCTTTTCAGGGCCTCGATTTCTCTCGTATTCATATCGTTACAGGCATTTGACTCTTGGGAAGTATTTCTTCATGTATTCTGCGTTGATGGCATCGCCGCCCGGACAGTTGGCGCTGCTCCAGACAGGGGCGTTGATGCCCTGCTCATGGCATTTGCGGATCGTATCTATCTCAAGCCAGTGGGCGATGTAGAAATCAACGATGTTGGACACTGGCCCGAACGAGCGGTCGAAGCCGTCCATGGTGATGAGGGCATCCCCAACCGGATTGTAGTCATCGATGCAGACATCGGCGTAGTCGAACAGGTTCTTCTTGTTCGGATGGCGGATGACGTGGTCTGCAGGCATCTCGTTCTGCCAGTACGAACTGCTCACGGCGATAATCTTCGCACCGCACTTCTTCGCCTCCTCCGCAGCATCGATGGTCGCGGGGTTGATGCCTATGTTGTGGAAGATGATGAACACCTCGCCCGGCTGTACCTTGTAGTACTTCACTATGCTGCTGCCGTAGTTCACGGTACGCTCCAGTTCAAGGTACTTAGTGGCCTGGTTGAAGACGGAGAGGCCCGTCTCCATGATAGGGTTGATGTTGGCCAGACCGCCGGCGCGGAAGAACATCTCCCCCATGCACAGCGTGGTGTGGCCGCCGCCTCCGTACACATGGATCAGTTCGTCTTTCTTTATGGCCTCTACCATGAGGTCGGTGGCTTTCGAGACATTCTCGGCCTGCTCTTTCTGTACTTTTTCCAGAATCGCTTCCGCTTTCTGAAGGAAACCTAAATCATTTGCTTGCATAGTGTTATTTTTTTAGTGAATATTTCGGATCCAGGACTTCGCCGTAGGCTTCGCCGAGCATTTCCCACATCTGGAGGGCATGCGGTGCAGCGAGCACGGTGCCGTGACCGCCCCTGTAAGTCCAGGCAAAAAGGCTTTCCACCCCCATATCCTCATACAGGTGGCAGATTTCCTTGATTTTCTCCATGTTTTCCGGTTCCTGATAGTAGCCCATCAGCCAGCGCTGGTTGCCCTTTCCATACTTCTTTGCGATGTCCACTGTACGCTGGGTGATATTCTTGAAGAAACTCAATGGGAGAGAATAGTTGAGGATCGTCGTGCTGAACACGTCAATCGATTTCTCCGCCCCAACCTTGTCCCAGTTGTCATAACCGCGGCGCTCGGTCACGTAATAGCTGTTCTGGGTGGCATGGACGCACATGATGATCTTCCAGTCCGGCCGTATGGCCTTCATCTTCTCCGATGCGGTGCGGACGATCTCAAGGGCTTCGTTCTCGCGGAACTGAATGACCTCGGGAGTGAGCATCTTCGGCATAGGATAGCCGTATTTCTCCTCGAATTTCTTCTGGCATATAGGGCAGCGGCAGCTCCAGTCATCGGCAACGCCTCCCGTTATCGAGGCTATTCCTTTAGGAAGCTGATAATGCGGCTCGTCATAGAAGAATCCGTCTGCAGGGACCTCACGCGCCAGTTTCTCGCAAATGCGGTAGAAATAGTCGCGGAATGCGGTTGTATTGAAGCAGGCGGCGGCCAGAGGCTCGCCTGTCAGAGCGGAGACCTGACGGTTCCCGGGACTGTTCGTGAGGAATAGGCTGGTCTGCTCTCCGCCGAACCATTTCCCTATGCCCCATGTGTCAAGATAAACCTTCATGCCCAGATCCTTGGCCACCTTCGTGATCTCAATGATGTTGGGAAACCAGAAGTCGATGTCAAATTCGGTCAGAGCAAGTACGACTGCATTGCAGTTATGATTGATCATTTCCTGAAAATCCACCTTCGCATGTTCAGGATAACTTAATCCATAGTAGCTGACGCCTGTTTCTTTCACACTCATGATTATGCCATTATTAATGTTATTTTTTCAATGCCTTTTGATACTTCACCTTCCTGCCTCCGAAACTGTACAGTTTGAATTTCACGCCCCAGTCTTCAGGGAAGGCCGGTAGGATGTAGTCCTTGCCGTCATAGGTCTGCAGGACCATATCCTGCAAGGTGGTCATCAGGTTGCCGCCATGATTCTGATCAGGAGTCCAGTCGAAGTTAGGACCCCAGTATGCAGGGAAGCGGAATGCGGGATTTGAATTGTTGACTTTGACCAGCAAGGCCTCGACAGCATCTTCAGTGAGTCCGAGTCTGGCAGCCTCCTGCCCGCTTTGGGTCCAGCCGAAATTTACTTTATTGATTCTTCTTTCAAAAGTATTGCGGCCCATCTGCAGGTTGTCGGTGCTTATATTGCAGAGATGGAACGGGAAGACAGGATAGAGTTCGGGGTTCTCGGAGATACCCAATTTATGTTTGAATGTTCCGGCTGGAGCGTAAAGTTCAACTCCGTCTTCAACTCTTGTAGGAATGTCGGGGAGGGAGGCGGACAGATGTTTCCACAAATCCTTGTCGCTATCTTCGCTCAACCCTGCAGGCAACGCAAACAGACGCGGCAGGACTTCATACAGACCGGCAACCGTTGGTATGTCGTTTGTGACATGATCCTCCCAATAGGTCTCGACGCTCTGCGTCGGATTGATCACAAGTTTACCCTCTGCGTCACGGCCATAGAAAGTGTCATAGAATTTCAGGAACTCTCTCGCATAAGGGACTATCCTGTCCTGAACGAACGATTTGTCCCCTGTATAGTCGTAATAGTCGAGCATCAGAGATATCATTTCCACTGACGAGCTCCAAAGTTTCTTGACGCATCCGTTGGTTGCGAGGGCATCGGTGCATTTGCTCCTGTCCCAGCCGTAGTCACGGTTGCAGTAGGTGCCGAACACTGTCTGCGTCTCCGGGCTTATGGCTCCCTCCGCTCCGAGCAGCGCGCGTGCGTTTGCCTTCATCATCGGGAGGTTCCTGAAGTAATGCTCGAACAGAGGCTTCATCATGTCGAAATCACCAGACTTAAGCATGGGATGGTATATAAGACGGGTGTTCTGCCACCAGAAATCCCCAGCCCACCAGCGGTAATCGGGACTTTGCGAGTCATACTCAGGCCAGGTAAACTTCGGATCAACGGCAAAGATTGAACCGTTGAACTTGATCGGATAGTTTCCGCGACCGGCGCAGGACTGTATCCAGGACTGCAGTATATATGACCTGGTTATCTTTTCTCCGGTATCTCCGTCAGGTGTCTCCACATAGATGTAGCTCTTCTTCCAATGACGGTTCCAGTACCCCACAGTTCTGCGGAG
>JAZRXV010000013.1:0-2630 GCA_045600405.1 Candidatus Cryptobacteroides sp. | reverse complement strand
AGCGGGTGGATCGCACGCAGTGCGAGACGGGATGGAGCGCGTAGCGCGGAAGGTCTCCGGAGGAGAGCAGCCGACGCTCGGAGGCAAATAGAAATGAAAAGAGAGTGACCTCTAAGTCCTTCTGGACTTTTTAGTCACCCTCATACTTTATTGATAGTTATTCCACTGCATGCATCATTCCGAAGAACGCGATGAAAGCGAATGAAATGAGCGGCAGGATAAAGCCGAGAGACATTGAGTTCTTGCCGACAAGTCCCATGCAGATCGGGAAAACGGCACCTCCTACAATGCACATCACCAGATAGGACGAGGCTTTCTTATATTGATGTTCCGAATAGGCGGAATTCCCTAATGCCGAATCCCCAGGATCCATCATTGATGTCAAGCCTCCAACGTCTGGCCGTCACGGGTGTTATGGATTCACTCCATGTGCCGGACATGTCCGTAGCAGAGGCAGCGGTCACCCATCTTTTACCGTCAAAGTATTCGACCTTGATGGAGCCGATGTTCTCCCCGCCCTTTGGAATCACGGTGAAAGAAGATATTACCATATCTTCAAGAAGGTCGACCTCAAGACTTGCGTCACTGAAATAGTAATTTCCGATCTCAAGATCTGTAAAATGCACCTTCCGACCATAGATAGATATATCATTTAAATCATGTTTACGGCCCGGGCGCCAGAACGTCCTTTCATTGTCATCGAAGGCCGAAGACGGGCAATGCATATACGAATCACTGATGGATGAAGATGCCGAGCAAGGCTTGCTGTACGCAACGGAACCGCTTGTCCCGAACGGAGTCAACGGCTCAAATCCTTCAGGGACAGCCTTCACTTCAAGGCGTATAACAACATTGGGTTCACCGGAATACTCCTGCGGAACATCAAAAGTGATGCTGTTGCCGTCTATTTCGTATTCTATCCGTCTGCCTTCAATCTGCGCTCCACCTATCTCCAGTCCGCCGCAATATGGAAGGGCGACAGGGCCTCCCTCCTTGAGCACAATGTGAACTGTGTTTCCTTTTTGGGTCGAGACATATTCTCCGCAAGGTTTCCACGGCCCGCAGGTCGTACCGTAAAGAATCCCTTCATGGGCGCGTATCCATTCCCCCACTTCCTTAAGATGCCCGACATACTCATGAGGAATCACACCGAGAGAATCCGGACCGACGTTCATCAGCATGTTACCGTTGCCGCCGGCCGCACCTATCATCGCCCATACCAGGTCCTTTGCCGGCCGTGGAGGATCATTGTATCGTATGGACCACTGCCTGCTTGATGCCATGGTCGTGCACGTTTCCCAGGGCACTTTGCCATATCCTCCGACAATCTGTTCAGGAGTAGCGTACATGCCGCAGTCGCCGACATAGGCACGGGATTCGTCCGGAGTCAGAGGATAGAGTCTGTTATTGATGATAATATCAGGCTGCAGAGCCAGGACATAATCGAAAATCTCCTGCGGATCAGCCGGGCATGGATAGCCGTCATAGTCGAACCAGAGAAGGTCGACCTTGCCATAATTGGAGAGCAGTTCGCGCAACTGTATCTTCATCTTCTCCACATACCTGCAGTTGTTTTCAGAATCGGAGCAGTCAGGGTCATTCCATTCCCTGGCGGATAAATACCATCCGAGGCGCATTCCGCGTCTATGGGCGGCATCGGCGAGCTGCCGGCAGATATCCTTGCCATAAGGTGTGTTAATAATATTGTGGGCCGTGCTTTCAGTATCCCACAGGCAGAACCCGTCATGGTGCTTGGTTGTAAGCACTATGTATTTCATCCCGGCCTGTTCCGCAACGTCTATCCATTTATCAGCATCGAACTGTGCCGGATTGAAACGCAGTGCAAGGGAGTCATACTTAGCCTCTCCGTAGTCACTCCTAGACCAGCTGATCTCAAAGCCTTCAAGCGATGAAATCCCCCAATGGACAAACATTCCGTAGCGGGCTTCCTTCCACCATTCCAGATTGCCTTCATAACCCTGTTTCTGCTGAGGAGTGCAGCAGAAAAGCAGCCCGGTTGCCGCAAGCACCATAAGGCTTCTTAAAACACCATGTTTCATATCCTTTTATAAAATAATTTGATAAAAGTTCAAATAGGTGCTAGTGTAACGTCTTAACGTCAATATAACAATACACTAGACGATCCCTATATAAATTTATTTCATTTCAATTTCTTGACCAGCTTACGGAACTCCGCATTCGTACGTGGACGGGGATTCAACGGTGTCATCTCAGCCAAAGGCTTCTCGTAATAGGCATCCACGATATCCTGCAGGCTGGTGTTGGCCGCCCGGTTATCGTCCGTCAAGGCCCTTGCCTTCACCCGTCCGTTGACATAGTCCACATAACGTTCCATCTCAGGGATGAAATAGTAATCGAACAGCTCCAATATGTAGGTACGGCAATAACTGTTCTCCGCATTGCCCTTCAGGGCCTGTCCGAATGTAGGGTTGAGAGGCGAATAGACAGCCTCCATCTGCTTCATGGAGGCATTCATGGAATAATCATCATGCAGAGTGAGGAAATCCCGGATAGACCTGAGCATATCCAGGGCCGACTCTCCGGCTTTCCGCACATCGGCAGCTGACGCCCTGCCATTCTTCCAGTCGTTCTGCGCAATCTTGTAACGG
>JAZRXV010000012.1:0-8587 GCA_045600405.1 Candidatus Cryptobacteroides sp. | reverse complement strand
TGCCATCGATATCGCCTATGAGGCCACCACGGACAAGGCGACGATCATCAACATGACGAACCATTCATATTTCAACCTGTCAGGGAATCCTGCGGACCACAGGGTGACGGATGATTATATGATGATCAGGTCATGCTGCTTCACTCCGACCGATTCATTCCTTATCCCTACCGGTGAGATTGCCTGCCTGAAGGATACCCCTCTTGATTTCAACCGTCCTATTCGTATAGGTGACAGGATAGACGATACATCTTTCGAACCTATCGTTTTCGGTGGAGGGTATGACCACAACTGGATACTTGCCACCGAGGGTGATGTCATCAAGCCTTGCGCTGCAGTGATCTGCCCTGAGTCCGGCATCTCCTTGACCGTTTATACCAACGAACCTGGCCTCCAGGTCTATACCGGCAATTTCCTTGACGGTACCATTACCGGAAAGAAGGGTGTCGTCTATGAGAAGAGAGCCGCTATCTGCCTCGAGTCACAGCATTATCCGGACAGCCCGAACAAGCCTGAATGGCCGTCAGTGGTGCTCCGTCCGGGAGAGAAATATACAAGCCATTGTATCTATGAATTCGGAGTTGTCAAGCCATGTTGTCTCAAGAATATCAAGGCGGGCTCTGAATGCGGAGGAGAGTGCTGCGAGGGCGGATGCGAAGAATAGACCTGTAAAAAGAAATTTTTTATTCAAGACAATATGCATGATTTGATTGCGGGCATTCAGGATTCGGGGTTCGCTACTGTTGACCTCGTCATAGTCCTTGTCTATCTCTGCCTGCTTATTTTCCTCGGTCTTTTCCTGGGACGCACAAAGAAAGGCCAGCAGAAAAGCGCCAGTGACTACTTCCTCGCCGGCAATACGCTGACCTGGTGGGCTGTCGGAGCTTCACTTATCGCCGCCAATATTTCTGCGGAGCAGTTCATAGGCATGTCCGGCACCAGCTATGCCGACGGCATAGCGACGGCAGCATACGAACTGATGGCTGCAGTCACCCTCATCGTGATAGGCAAGTTCCTGCTTCCTGTCATGTTGAAACGCAGGATATTCACCATCCCCCAGTTCCTTCGCGAGCGCTATAACGACGGTGTCGGTCTTGCATTCTCCATACTTTGGCTTTTCCTCTATGTGTTCGTCAATCTGACTTCCGTGGCATGGCTCGGAGCCCTGGCAATCGAGCAGATACTCGGATTGCAGGGCGTCTCGCTTGCAATAGGAAGCTGGACCATATCCATGAGGATGGTCATCATCATATTCCTCTTCGTGATTGCCGGTATCTACTCGATCTATGGAGGCCTTGCCTCAGTGGCATGGACAGACGTGCTGCAGGTTACCTTCCTGGTCGGCGGCGGCCTGATCACCGCGGTGTTTGCATTGAAGGCCGTAGGTGGAGGAGAGGGCGTGCTGGCCGGATTGAACAATGTGTTCACAGACCTTACTACCGGAGAGCATCTTAATGACAGTCACCTGCATCTTGTGATCCAGGAGAGCCATGGGGCAAGCGCATTTGCCAATGTCCCGGGTATAGCCGCCGTTGTCGGAGGCGTGTGGCTGACAAACCTCGGGTATTGGGGATTCAACCAGTATATCATACAGAAAGGACTTGCAGCCAAGAGTACGGCAGAAGCCCAGAAGGGATTGGTATTCGCCGGTTTCCTGAAGATTCTGATCCCATTTATCGTTGTCCTCCCAGGTGTCTGTGCATATTATATCTCTATCCATCCGGATGTCGTGGCCGGCCTCAAGGGCTCAATCAATGTGGCTGATGACGCCTATCCATGGCTTGTCCGCAATTTCACTCCGGTAGGCGTAAAGGGCCTCACTTTCGCCGCCCTTGCCGCCGCAGTGATCTCATCGCTTGCATCCATGTTCAACAGTACTTCTACGCTGTTCACCATGGATATATATAAGAAGTATATCAACAAGGAGGCCAGCGACAGGAATCTTGTCAATGTCGGACGTATCACATCACTCTGCGCCCTTGTCATAGCTGCCGTGGCCGTGAAACCTCTTCTCGGAGGACTGGACCAGGCCTTCCAGTATATTCAGGAATATTCCGGTTTCATATATCCGGGTATCATCACCGTCTTCGGACTGGGTCTTCTCTGGAAGCGTGCTTCAAGCAAGGCTGCCGTATGGACTGCAATCGCAACGATTCCTCTCGGGGTGCTTTTCAAAGTGTTCCTCGGCGGCGTTCCATTCCAGTTCCGTGCCGGCTACATCTTCATGATACTCATGGTGATGTTCGTGATCATCTCGCTCATTGACAACAAGAAGAGCGAGACTTGCGGGCTTCCTTCCGAAGAGGACCGCAAGTCCATGCTCAAGTGGGCGAAGATACTTGGCGGTGCGGGGCTTGGCTTCATACTTCTTGCTGCGGTCGTCGTTATCTGGGGAGCCTGCCTGCCTGCTACGGCGACACCTGAGACAAATGTCATATCATATCTCAATGACATAGGTTTCCAGGCGTTCTTCTTCTTCGGAGCCCTGGTGGGCTGCTCTGCGATATGGCTGTACAGCAACTCGAATGACAGCAAGCGTGACCATAAGGCCCTCCCTGTTGACCTTGGTCTGTTCCATACGGACAAGGGATATGCTGTGGGAGCATTCTTCATCGTCGCCATCGTCGCATTCCTTTATGTCATTTTGTGGTAATGGTCAAAATATGCTGGAAGAACTGAAAAAAGCGGTGTGCCAGGCCAATCTTGACCTTGTGAAGCACGGGCTGGTGATATTTACCTGGGGGAACGCTTCTGCGATTGACCGCAGGAGCGGCCTCGTGGTCATCAAGCCGAGCGGGGTCAGTTACGATACCATGTCTCCTGATGACATGGTGGTCGTCGACCTTGACGGAAATGTGGTGGAAGGGGGGCTTAACCCGTCGTCCGACACTCCGACACATCTGGTCCTCTACAAGGCGTTTCCTGAAATCGGGGGCGTGGTCCACACGCATTCCACCTATGCTACCGCCTGGGCCCAGGCAGGCAAGGACATACCGAACATAGGCACCACCCATGCCGACTATTTCCATGAAGCCATACCTTGTACGGCCGATATGACGGAAGCGCAGGTCAAGGGACAGTACGAACTTGAAACCGGCAATGTCATCGTCAATCGTTTCGATGGGATGAATCCCGTGCATACCCCGGGAGTGCTCGTGAAGAATCACGGCCCCTTCTCATGGGGGAAGGATGTGTTCGATGCGGTGCACAATGCAGTTGTAATGGAACAGGTGGCCAAAATGGCATTCGTCGCCTATAGCGTCAATCCGGGCCTTACGATGAATCCTCTTCTTGTTGAGAAGCATTTCTCGCGCAAGCATGGTCCTGATGCATATTATGGACAGAAAAAATAATAACCAATTAGAATAAAACATTATGATCAAAGCATTTGAAAACCTTGAAGTCTGGTTCGTGACCGGAGCGCAGCTGCTCTATGGCGGTGATGCGGTGGTCCAGGTTGATGGCCATTCACAGAAAATGGTCGACGGAATGAATGAATCCGGGATACTTCCGGTCAAGGTAGTATATAAGGGAACGGCCAATTCTTCGGCAGAAGTGGCTGACATAATGGGCAAGGCGGAGGCTGAGCCGAAATGTGTGGGCGTCATTACCTGGATGCATACCTTCTCTCCGGCGAAGATGTGGATTCACGGTCTCCAGAAACTGCGCAAGCCGCTCCTTCATTTCCATACCCAGTTCAATGAGGAGATTCCTTGGGATACCATGGATATGGACTTCATGAATCTTAACCAGAGCGCACACGGTGACCGTGAGTACGGTCATATACTTGCACGCATGCGCAAGAATCATAAGACGGTGGTGGGATACTGGAAGGACAAGAAGACTCTCGGGCATATCGCTGTCTGGCAGCGTGTCGCCGCCGCATGGGCGGATGCCCAGGACTGCCGTATCATCCGTTTCGGTGACCAGATGAACAATGTCGCCGTGACCGACGGCGATAAGGTGGAGGCTGAGATGCGCCTTGGCTATCATGTGGATTATATGGCTTTCAGTGATGTCATGCCATATTTCGATGCTGTCAAGGATGAGGATGTAGATGCCCTCGTAGCTGAGTATTTCAGCCTGTATGACCATAAGAAGGAACTTGAGGACAAGACTACGGTGGAATTCAGGAAAGTCTGGAATTCCGCAAAGGCGGAGCTGACCCTCCGTGCGGTGCTCAAGGCAACCGGAGCAAAGGGATTCACGACCAACTTCGATGACCTCGGAGATGTGAACGTCGAGGAGACCGGACGCGGGTTCGACCAGATTCCGGGCCTTGCATCCCAGCGCCTCATGGCTGAGGGATACGGTTTCGGTGCCGAAGGAGACTGGAAGACGGCCGCCCTGTACCGTACTGTATGGTATATGACCCAGGGATTGCCGAAAGGATGCTCATTCCTTGAGGATTACACCCTCAATTTTGATGGCAGGCGCAGCGCCATACTCCAGAGCCATATGCTTGAGGTCTGTCCGCTCATAGCAGCTGAGAAGAAACCAAAGCTCGAAGTACACAATCTCGGCATAGGAATACGCAAGACACCTACGGCCCGTCTGGTGTTCACCAGCAAGGAGGGCTCAGGCATAGCTGCAACCATAGTGGATATGGGCGGTCGTTTCCGCCTTATCGCCGCCGACGTGGAGTGCATCAAACCGAAGCCGCTGCCAAAACTCCCGGTCGCATCGGCATTGTGGATCCCACAGCCTGATTTCGAGACAGGTGCTGCTGCATGGATTATGGCCGGAGGTACGCACCATAGCGCATTCTCATACGACATCACTCCTGAATACTGGGAGGATTATGCCGAGATTGCCGATATCGAGATGCTCCACATCAACGAAAACACCACTATCGGAGGATTCAAGCAGGACCTCCGCGTCAACGAAGTGTATTATCTTTTGAACAAAGCCCTGAAATAATATGGCCGATTCCAGAACCGTAATCGAGTCGGGACTTGCCGTCCTCGGTATAGAACTCGGCTCCACCAGGATCAAGGCTGTCCTGACAGATCCGGACAATAAGCCTATAGCCCAGGGCAGCCACAGTTGGGAAAACAAGCTGGTTGACGGACTGTGGACATACAGCCTCGATGATATCTGGACCGGGCTGCAGGACTGCTATGCCAATCTCCGTAAGGATGTTCTTTCGAAGTATGACGTGGAGATTGAAAGCCTTGCAGCGATAGGTATCAGCGCAATGATGCACGGGTACATGGCCTTCGATGGTAATGGAGAACTGCTCGTGCCTTTCCGTACATGGCGCAACACCAATACCGGCGAGGCCGCCGCGGCCCTGTCGGAACTGTTCGTGTATAACATCCCTCTCCGTTGGAGCATCTCGCATCTGTACCAGTGCATACTCAATGGGGATGAACATGTCAAGAATATCCGATTCCAGACCACTCTGGCCGGATATATCCATTGGTGCCTTACAGGTGAGAAGGTCATAGGCATAGGCGATGCGTCGGGAATGATCCCTGTGGACCCCGATACCAGGACCTACAATGCCACCATGGTCTCCAAGTTCGATGAACTTGTGGCTCCGAAGGGATACTCGTGGAAACTTCTCGATATTTTCCCAAAGGTGCTTGTGGCAGGAGAAAAGGCCGGATGCCTGACCTCCGAGGGAGCCCTCAGGCTTGACGTCTCCGGCCATCTGAAGCCGGGCGTCCCGTTCTGTCCTCCGGAGGGCGATGCGGGGACGGGAATGGTCGCGACCAATTCCGTGAAGCAGCGTACCGGCAATGTGTCTGCCGGCACGTCTTCATTCTCCATGATAGTGGTGGAAAAGGAATTGTCCAGACCATATGACGTAATTGATATGGTCACCACTCCGGACGGAAGCCTTGTGGCGATGGTTCATTGCAACAACTGCACTTCAGATATCAATGCATGGGTTGGAATCTTCAGGGAGTTCGAACAGCTGATGGGAAGGACGCCTGATGAAAGTGAGCTCTTTACCAAGTTGTTCGGTATTGCTTTGGAGGGAGATCCGGACTGCGGCGGTATCCTTTCATATAATTATGTGTCAGGAGAGCCGGTTGCGGGCCTGGTGGACGGACGTCCTCTTTTTGTCCGCTCAGCCAATGACAGGTTCAACCTTGCCAATTTCATGCGTGCCCATCTGTATGCCTCCATAGGTGTCCTCAAGATAGGAAATGATATCCTGCTCAAACAGGAGAATGTGAAGGTTGACCGCATCACCGGACATGGAGGATTGTTCAAATCCACCACGGCCGGTCAGCGTGTGCTCGGTGCGGCTTTGAATTCCCCTATCTCGGTAATGGAGACCGCCGGGGAAGGAGGCGCCTGGGGCATTGCCCTCCTTGCGGGGTATGTGGTGAACAATCCTGACGGGCTGGACCTTGCAGATTATCTGGAAGAGAAAGTCTTCGCAGGAAATTCCGGCACTGAAATCGCTCCGACGCCTGAGGATGTCGCAGGTTTCAATGCCTATATTGAGAACTACAAGGCCGGTCTTGCAATAGAGGCTGCCGCCGTAGCGAATAAAAAGTGATTTTTGTCCGGAGGAGCCTGACCGTTCCTCCGGACCCCATTCAAATATGTCAACTGTTACAAGTCAGTTCCTGGACAGGGAAATATTCCGCATAGTCAGTTCGGTGGCGGAGGAGAAAGGCGTACGTGCGTTCGTTATCGGTGGATATGTACGGGACTGCTTTCTGGGCCGTGAGTGCAACGATATAGATATTGTCGTTGAAGGCAGCGGTATCGATTTTGCCCGGGAAGTTGGGGAGAGGACACATAAGTATGTCTCCTACTTCAAGAATTTCGGGACGGCGATGCTTCACTATCAGGGGGCTGAGATTGAATTCGTCGGGGCACGCAAGGAGTCATACCGCCGCGAATCACGCAAGCCTATCGTGGAAAACGGGACGCTTGAGGACGATCAGCTGCGCCGTGATTTTACCATAAATGCCATGGCCTTTTCTCTCCAGAAGGAGGATTTCGGTACTCTCGTGGATCCGTTCGGAGGCATAAAGGACCTGGCTGCAGGTATTATTCGCACCCCCCTTGATCCGGATACAACATATTCGGACGATCCGTTGAGGATGCTGCGTGCGGTACGTTTCGCCACCAAGCTTTCCACTCCGGAGCATCAGTTCATCATAGTGCCAGAATCCATGGATTCCATGCGGCGCATGGCCGACAGGCTGTCAATCCTTTCCAAGGAAAGGGTTGCGGAGGAGTTGAACAAGATGCTTATGACGGCGCGTCCTTCAATGGCTTTCCGTTTGATGGATGAGGCGGGATTGCTGCATATCCTGCTTCCGCAGCTGAGTGCCCTCAAGGGAGTCGAAACCGTGGACGGGCGTGGGCACAAGGATAATTTTGAGCATACGCTCTCGGTTCTGGACAATGTTGCAAAGGATGACCGGCTCTGGCTGCGCTGGGCGGCTCTGCTGCATGACATAGGCAAGCCTGCTACGAAGAAGTTCGATGCCAGGGTGGGCTGGAGTTTCCACGGTCATGAGATTGTAGGCAGCAAGATGGTCCCGAAGATTTTCTCCGATCTCAAACTCCCGCTGGATGCCATGAAGTATGTCAAGAAACTTGTCTGGCTCCACCTCCGTCCGATTGCGCTTGTCGATGACGGTGTGACTGATTCTGCCGTGAGGCGCCTTCTTTTTGATGCCGGTGATGATATCGATGACCTCATGGCGCTTTGCAATGCGGATATCACGTCCAAGAACGAGGCGAAGGTTGCCCGGATACGTGCCAATTTTGAACTTGTGAAACGCAAGCTGGTGGAGGTTGAGGAGAAGGACAAGGTGCGTAATTTCAAGAATCCTATCACCGGCGAGTACATCATGGATGTCTATGCCATTACCCCTTGCAAGCAGATAGGCATTATAAAGGAAATGGTGAAAGAGGCCATTCTGGACGGGGTGATAGGAAATAATTTCGAGGAGGCGGATGCGTTCATGCGCCTTCATGCCCCCGAGCTTGGATTGATAGCGGTCAAATGAATCATGTGGGATCCCCTGCGCAGGAAAGAAGTTGCTGAGACGCCCGAAGAACAGGTGCGTCAGTGGTTCATTGTGCAGTTGCGCGATGTCTTCAAGGTCCCCGTGCATCAGATGATGAGCGAGGTGGGGATGGCTTTCGGGCGAAAGAAGTATCGGGCCGATATTCTGGTCTATGCTCCCGGTGGGGTCCCGCTGGCGGTTGTGGAGTGCAAGAGACCGGATGTGGACCTTGACTCTGCTGTGTTGGAGCAGGCCATGAGGTACAACATGGTGCTCGGAGTTTCCTGGCTTATTGTCACAAATGGTGCCAGGACGCTGATCTACTGCAGGCACGGCATGCAATTTGTTCCTTATGGGAGCATTCCTGACTATGAAAGCATGCGCGTGCTGTCGGGATAGTTTTTTATGAAATTTCTTTATGTTCTTTCCGGTTTTAAAGAAATTTCATTATATTTACAATACAATATAAACTATGGCAACTATGGAGATTAAAACCAAATTCCTGCATCTTGACGCTGACGAGAAGCTCGTAGCTTTTGTCGAGAAGAAAGTTTCACGCCTTGAAAAGTTCTTTGAGAGTGCTGCCTCTACTGCTGAAG
>JAZRXV010000011.1:0-2550 GCA_045600405.1 Candidatus Cryptobacteroides sp. | reverse complement strand
CATCGAGGAAAAGAGGCTCTCCGAGAGCGCCCGGCTCCTTGGTGCGGTCGAGCACCGCGATCTTCTTGACTGTCTTCGGGAGGACCTTGAGGAAGTATTTCTCTGAGAAAGGACGGTAGAGGTGTACAGTCACGAGACCGTTCTTGCGGCCGTGGTCTGCCAGGTAGTCTATGGTCTCCTTTATTGTCTCGGTGATCGAGCCCATGGCTACGATGATGTGCTCCGCCTTAGGCGATCCGTAGTATTCGAAAGGACGGTACTGGCGGCCGGTAAGCTCGCTGATCTCGCCCATGTATCTGGCAACGATGTCAGGAACGGCCTCGTAAACCTGATTGCGGGACTCGACGGCCTGGAAATATACGTCGCCGTTCTGAGCGGTACCGCGTGTGACAGGAGCCTCAGGTGAAAGGGCCCTGTTGCGGAAATTCTCAAGAGCCTTGTCACTTACCATTCCCTTGAGGGCCTCTTCGTCGAGAGCCTCGATCTTCTGGATTTCGTGTGATGTGCGGAATCCGTCAAAGAAATGCAGGAAAGGAAGACTGGCCTTGATGGATGAAAGATGGGCGACTGCCGCAATGTCCTGGGCTTCCTGTACTGAGCCTGATGCAAGCATGCAGAAACCTGTCTGGCGGCAAGCCGTCACATCCTGATGGTCTCCGAAGATTGAAAGTGCGTGGGAAGCGAGCGCGCGTGCCGATACGTGGAAGACTGAAGGGAGCATCTCGCCTGCAATCTTATACATATTAGGTATCATCAGAAGAAGACCCTGGGAAGCGGTGAAGGTTGTGGTGAGGGCACCGGCCTGGAGGGAGCCGTGCACTGCTCCCGCTGCTCCAGCCTCACTCTGCATCTCGGTTACCTTTACGGTCTCGCCCCAGAGATTCTTCTTTCCATGGGCTGCCCATTCGTCGATATTCTCCGCCATTGTGGATGACGGCGTGATAGGATAAATGGCTGCGTGCTCGCTGAACAGATATGCGATATTCGACGCAGCCTGATTACCATCACAGGTGATGAATTTTTTTTCTTTTGCCATAGTGTTAACGCGTTATATGTATGATTATTGAATTCCGTTTATCGTTACTTCGGCGCCTTCTGCTGATGAAATGCGCTTGACAAGTCCCTGAAGTACGGCTCCCGGACCTATCTCGGTGAAACTGTCCGCTCCGTCTGCGAGCATTGCCCTGACGGACTGTGTCCAGCGGACCGGTGAAGTAAGCTGTGCCAGCAGGTTGGCCTTGATCCGGACCGGATCGGTCTCCGGCTTGGCCGTGACATTCTGATATACCGGGCATTTCGGAGCATGCACCTCGGTCGCTTCGATGGCTTCGGCGAGTTTGGCCCTGGCAGGCTCCATGAGAGGGGAGTGGAAGGCTCCGCTGACGCTCAGCGGAAGAGCCCGTTTTGCTCCTGCTTCCTTGAACACAGGGCATGCTTCGGCAATCGCTTCCTTTGTACCGGAAATGACCACTTGTCCTCCGCAGTTGTAGTTTGCGGGAACCACGCCTTCGATGCCTGAGCAGATCTCTTCTACTTTTTCATCTGGAAGTCCGATGATGGCGGCCATGCCGCCTGGTACGGATTCGCAGCATTCCTGCATTGCATTGGCCCTGGCTGCAACCAGCCTGAGCGCATCTTCGAAACTGACGGCGCCGGATGCAACGAGGGCGGAGAACTCTCCGAGCGAATGTCCTCCGACCATGTCCGGCTGCGGAAGGTCCCTGCTGCACAGGGCGAGGCAGACGGAATGCAGGAAAATGGCCGGCTGGGTGACTTTCGTCGCCTTGAGGTCATCTTCGGAGCCGTTGAACATGATATCGGTGATGCGGAAGCCGAGGATTTCATTGGCCTTCTCCATGAGAGTCCGTGCTTCAGCGCTGATTTCATATAAATCCTTCCCCATTCCAGGGAACTGGGAACCTTGTCCCGGAAAAATGTGCGCAATTTTCATATTCAACAAATTTAAGTAATTTTTACTAAATTTGCAATCGGAAACCGCCCCCATAGTTTAATGGATAGAATTTAGGATTCCGGTTCCTACGATAGGCGTTCGATTCGCCTTGGGGGTACAAGAAGGCCTGCTCATTGTGAGCAGACCTTCTTGTTTGAGGGGGCTCTGCCCCCTTGTCCGCCACTAGCGTGGCTACCCCCGCGGCTCCCGGCCTACCGACATCGCAGATTCTCTGCTCCGTCCCGGCCTCTGCCGGGCGGAACTCGATGAAGTGGAAGTCGCGCAGGCGCGATGTGCCGTAGCGGCTGGGACCAAGTCTTTCTGACGGGGCGACAGCGGGGGAAGAAGGGCTTGACCGCTTTTGTTTCTATACGAATTCCTAAAGAATTGTGTTATTTGGTAAAAAAGTAAATCTTTTTCTGCTTCTTTGCGTCTTGTTATTGGATGCATCCCAAAAACCATTGTAAACGAAATGCTAAAAGACAGAACACAAACACGGCTTCGGGAGTTGGAGAAGATTGTCCGCAAGGAGCAGGACAGACTCTTCAGGTTTGCGTATATGCGTATAGGCAATCGTGCGGATGCGGAAGATATATTGC
>JAZRXV010000010.1:0-13942 GCA_045600405.1 Candidatus Cryptobacteroides sp. | reverse complement strand
GCAGCCTCATTCATAGGAGTGATGCTGGGCGGCCCGCTTTCCGACCGTTGGGTCAAGAAGAATCTGAAAGGAAGGATATATACCAGTGCCATAGGATTCACGATGATGATTCCGGCCCTTGTGCTGATAGGGCTTGGACATGGGCTGGTGACCGTTGTGGCGGCCGGTGTACTTTTCGGGATAGGCTACGGCATGTTCGACACCAACAATATGCCTATCCTCTGCCAGTTCGTGCCGAAAAGGCTCCGCGCTACAGCCTACGGAGTGATGAACATGACAGGAGTCTTCGCCGGAGCGCTCTGCACCACAGTACTCGGCAAATGGGCCGACAAGGGGCAGCTGGGACTTGCATTCGCAGTGCTGGCCATCCTGGTCGCCCTTGCCCTCACCCTTCAGCTCACTGTCCTCAAACCAACAACAGACAACATGGAATAATATGAAATACAAAGTATCTATCACAACCTTCGCATTGGCATGCATCTGTTTCCAGTCAATGGCGGCTCCCGCAGAAGAAGGCACACTACCCTGGTGGAAAGACCAGAAGGTCACTTCCATAAACACGCTTCATGCGAGATCTTCAAGGCTTGAGTATCCGGACAGCCTGTCACTCAACGGAATATGGGATTTCCGCTATATTGAGGGTGACATCGTGAAGGAAGGCAGTATCACGGTACCGGGCAACTGGGAAGTACAAGGCTACGGCACGGCGATATATACCAATCAGCCATATGAATTCCAGACATACAGGCCTCAGCCTCCCGTACTCCCTGACATCAACCCTACCGGCATCTATTCACGCAGCTTCAAAGCAGCGGAAGGCTGGCGGGAAAAGGATAATTATCTCCATATTGCCGGCGCGAAATCAGGTGTAAAGGTAATCATCAACGGCAAGGAAGTCGGCTATTCCGAAGATTCCAAGAACCCTGCCGAATACCTCATAAACGACTATATGCAGGACGGAGACAACAAACTCACACTGGAAATCACCCGATGGAGCACCGGATCCTATCTCGAATGTCAGGACTTCTGGCGCATCAGCGGAATAGAAAGGGACATCTTTCTCTGGAGCCAACCGAAATTGAAAATATGGGATTTCAGCATCAGGTCGGAACTAGAAGAGAACTTGAGGAGCGGAGATTTCGCCGCAGACGTAACTCTGAAGAATGACGGTCCTTCGCAAAGTGAGGCACGCATTTCATACAAACTTGATGACATTTACGGCAAGACCGTGTCGACGGGTCAACGCGATATTAGCATAGGACCTGGAGAATGCATTGACATCGCCCTCACCGACAAACTGGCATCCGTAGATGCATGGAGCGCGGAAAAACCAAACCTCTACATGCTTGAACTCAGCCTCAGTCAGGGAGACAAGGTATTGGAAACCGTACCTTTCCATGTGGGATTCCGTCGTCTGGAGCTCAAGGGCGACCAGTTCCTCGTCAATGGTAAAGCCGTGAAATTCAAGGGTGTCAACATGCACGAGCATAACGAAGCCACCGGACACTACGTCACGGATGATTTGAGAATCAGGGACATAGAGCTGATGAAAGCTCATAATATAAATGCGGTGCGGCTTTGCCACTACCCTCAGGACAAACGCTTCTACGAGTTATGCGACATCTATGGACTCTATGTTTATGATGAAGCCAACATTGAATCACACGGTATGGGATACAGTCTCTCTAAAGGGCGCTCGCTCGGCAACAACCCAGATTGGGAAAAGCAGCACATGGAGCGGACCGAACACATGTTCGAGCGCAACAAGAACTATCCGTGCGTGGTAATCTGGTCTCTCGGCAACGAGGCCGGCAACGGGTGCAATTTCTACACGACCTACCGTTACCTCAAAGCAAAAGAAGCGAAACTCATGAACCGGCCTGTCAACTACGAGAGGGCTCTCTGGGAGTGGAACACCGACATGTACGTCCCGCAGTACCCTGATGCAGAGTGGTTCGAAAAGATAGGTGCGTCAGGGGCTGACAGGCCGGTTGTGCCGTCAGAATACTCCCATGCGATGGGCAACTCCAGCGGCAATATCACCGGGCAATGGAGAGCCATCTACAAATACCCTCATCTCCAGGGTGGCTTTATCTGGGACTGGGTCGATCAGGGCATACTCCAGACCGACTCGAACGGACGCAGATTCTGGGCATACGGAGGAGATTTCGGAGGAGAGTGGACGCCAAGCGATGGAAATTTCCTGTGCAACGGCATAGTGAATCCGGACCGGACCCCGCACCCGGCAATGGCAGAGATCAAATACGCATACCAGAACTTCGGATTCGAGATGACCGAAGACGGGGATCTGAGGATAACCAACCGTTTCTATTTCACGGAATCACACGATTTCAAATTCATCGTAAAACTTCTGAAGGACGGCCGCGTGGAGAAATTCAAGGAGCTTGACGTCCTTCTGCAGCCTCAGCAGAGCAGGAGTTACAAAGTCTTCGAAGCAGGAGATGAAGCAGGAGAATACCTCTTGAGCATATCTGTGCTCAAGGACGGGCAGGAGGTTGCCTCTGACCAGTTCTCTCTTGGCGGCAGACCGGCATTCGCGGTACCTTCAACGGAGGGGAGCAGACTTGCCATCGATGAAAGCGCGGATGCAATCACTATCGCCAGCAAGGATGTCCGCGTCGTATACGACAAGAAAAAATGCGTCCTTACTTCTTACAAAGTACATGGACAGGAATACTTCAAGGACGGATTCGGGATTCGTCCGAATTTCTGGCGCGGGCCTACCGACAATGATTACGGCTGTGCCCTTCCGTCTCGGATGCAGATATGGAAGACCTCCGGTAACGAGCTTAACGCCGATGCAAAGGCATACGCCGATGGAGATGGTGTCCGCCTCAATGTCAACTACAGGCTTGCAGCCGGAAATATATGCAGGATCGGGTATCTCATCCACCGCTCAGGCATGATGGATATAGTCATGCATCTCGATGCAGCGGGGCAGGATGTGGCAGGAT
Organism: Candidatus Cryptobacteroides sp.; assembly: GCA_045600405.1. Taxonomy (GTDB): domain Bacteria; phylum Bacteroidota; class Bacteroidia; order Bacteroidales; family UBA932; genus Cryptobacteroides. The sequence goes on along the minus strand of JAZRXV010000010.1, from coordinate 10,967 downwards.
ATCCCCGCATCGGTGTGAGATTCAGGATGCCGGCGGCATTCAACGATGTGAAATACATGGGACGTGGCCCTGAAGAAAATTATTGCGACAGGAACTGCGGCACTCCGATAGGCATCTACAGCACTACAGCATCAGACCTGTATTACACTTACGTAAGACCTCAGGAGAACGGGCATCACACGGATGTCCGGCAACTCGTCCTCGGAGAAAAGAACCCTCTCGAAATCATTTTCGGTGACGCCCCATTCGAATTCAATGCACTGCGCGCTTCCGTCGAGGATTTCGACTGCGAGGAAAATACGGGAAGGCCTTATCAATGGAGGAACAACAGGCCTGACTATAAGCATGACGAAGATGAAGCGCGCAACAACCTGATGCGCCAGACACACATCAATGATATTGTGGAGAGAGACTATGTGGAGGTATGTCTCGACAAGGCTATGAGGGGCGTGGGTGGCTATGACAGCTGGGGGGCCCAACCCGATGAGGAGTTCTGCCTGCCTTCCGGGAAGGAGTATGGTTGGAGTTTCAGGATAATCCCCCATACAGGGAAGAGCTCTGAAACCAAGGTGAATATCCCGGTCACACTTACCCGCAATACAGATTTCACAGCCAGAGGAAACACCGGGGAAGCGCTGATATATGCAAAAATACTTCCTGAAAGCGGGTGCGAGCTCTCTGCTGTCAATGTCAATCTTGACGACAAGGGCAGCGACATCAAGAATATCGTTGTTTCAATCGACGGCCGCAGGATAGGCGGTATCCGGACCAGTCCTGGCAAATCCACATACAAGATCCCATGCAAAGCTTTTATTGACCGCCTGATGACCGTCACCATAGGAGCGGATATCGCCCCGGATGCTGTCGAAGGGAACAAACTGTCCGCAGACATCCTGTCCTTGGATTTCAAAAACGGGACCGTCTGTCCGGATAAACCGGAGCCGGGACAACGCGAGATACTGCTTGCAAGGACGAAAGTGCTTGCTCCAGGAGACTATGGCTCCAAGAACTACCGTATCCCCGCCATCATCACCCTCCCGGACGGTTCCCTTCTCACCACCACCGACAAACGCAAATTCAATCAGACCGATCTTCCTGAAGACATAGATGTAGTCGCACGCAGAAGTACGGACGGAGGAAAATCATGGAGCGAGCCTGTCACGGTCGCCGAAGGGACAGGGTTCGGCAAGGGATTCGGTGATGCCGCAATAGTATGCGATAAAAACGGGAATATAGTCTGCGTTTATTCCGGAGGGCCGGGACTGTGGAGTTCAACTGAAGACAACCCGGAAAGGGTATATGCCAGCACGAGTACCGACAACGGGGCTTCCTGGAGCAAAGCCACGGACCTTACAGGACTGATACTCGGCAAGACAGCAGTAAGAGAGGAATGCCGTCCTTCAACCGCCGCATTCTTCGCTTCGGGCCGCGGATTAAGGTTGGAAAAAGGAAATAAAGCAGGCAGGATCATGTTCGTCGTGGCTGTCAAGATGGAAAAAGGATTCAACAATTACATAGTGTATTCCGACAACGACGGCAAGACATGGAACGTTTCCGATGTGGCTTTCAAAGGTGGGGACGAGGCTAAAGTCGTCGAACTGTCGGACGGTCGCGTGCTGCTCAGTGTCAGACGCAGCGGTCAGCGGGGATACAATATCTCGGAGGACGGCGGAGTCAGCTGGGGAACCCAGGGACTGTGGCCGGAAATCAATGTGAATGCATGTGACGGTGACATCATCAACTATCACGACAAGCTTCTCCTGCATTCCGTTCCGAATTCCCTCAACCGTGAGAATGTATCCATCTTTGTCAGCCGTGACAATGGAAAGACCTGGCCATATGTCAAGAGCATCTGCCCTTACGAATCCGTATATTCTTCGCTCACTGTCCTTCCTGACGGGACCATAGGTGCCTACATAGAAGAGAATATCCGTGAGAATATCGAAATGTGGTTCATGAACTTCAGCCTCGACTGGCTGTTGAAAGAATAATCCGTTGCCGGGCAGGAGGCTTCCGCTGCCACAGTCCTGCGGAAGCCTCCTGCCCGGCAACACATCATCGACATTTATGAAACGTTTCGCAATAATTCTGGCTCTTCTGGCCATCGCTCTGCCGGTAAGCGCCGGGACGATAAAGGTCGCATGCATCGGTGACAGCGTGACCTACGGCTACGGCATAGAAGACAGGGAGAAAAAATCATATCCGGCACAACTCCAGCGCATGCTCGGAGACGGCTACGAAGTGCGCAACTTCGGCCACAACGGCGCCACCCTGCTCAGACACGGCCACAGACCATACAACACTCTTGAAGAATACGGACAGGCGCTGGAATACAAAGCGGACATAGTCGTCATCCACCTCGGGCTCAACGATACAGACCCTCGCAACTGGCCGCACTATGCGGAAGAGTTCATACCGGATTATCGAGCCCTGATTGAAGATTTCCGCAGGGACAATCCGGGGGTGAAGATATGGATATGCAAGATGACGCCCATCATGCACGGCCATTGGCGTTTCCAGAGCGGTACACGCGACTGGCACGCCGCGGAACAGGAAGCCATCGTGAAGGTGGCTGAAGGTGCCGGTACCGGTCTGATTGACCTGTATGAGCCCCTGTTCATACGGCCGGACCTGTTCCCGGACAATCTCCACCCGACATCGGAAGGGGCGGAAATAATTGCAAAGACCGTTTACGGAGCCATAACAGGAGACTACGGCGGACTCGCCCTCTCCCCTGTTTACACCGACAACATGGTCATACAGCGTGGCAAGCCGGTGGTTTTCGAAGGCAGGGCTGATGCCGGAGAGAAGGTTACTGTGAAATTTGCCGGGGACAGCCGTCAGACCGTGACAGGGTCGGACGGAAAATGGGCAGTGGACTTCCCTGCAATGAATGCTTCAGGACCGTTCGAACTCAAAATCAAATGCAAGAGCGGTTCGGCCGCGTACAGGAACATATGGGTCGGCGAAGTCTGGATCTGCGCAGGACAGTCCAATATGGAGTTCCCTCTCAGCAACTGTCTCACCGCCAAGGAGGACATTGCATCCGCCGCTTCGCACGACAAACTGCATCTGTTCCAGATGAGGGAAAGGTATTTCACTTCTGACGTGACATGGAGCAAAGGAGCGCTCGACACTGTAAACCGCCTCGGGCTGCTTTCCCCGGAAGGTTGGAAGATGGCCGGCAAGGACAACGCCGGTGACTTCTCCGCCATAGGATACAATTTCGCCGCAATGCTCTCCGACAGTCTCGACTGCCATGTCGGTATCATCAACTGCTCGGTGGGAGGATCGACTACGGAAGCATGGTGTGACAGGAGTGTGCTCAGATGGGAATTCCCTCAAGTGCTTTACAATTGGAACAAAGGCGATTTCGGGCAGGATTGGGCTAGAGGAAGGGCTATGAAGAACATGGGGCCGGAAGCTACTCCGCTCCAAAGGCATCCATACCATCCTGGATATATGTTCGATGCCGGCGTACGCCTGATAGGCAAGGTCAATCCGCGGGGAGTACTGTGGTATCAGGGTGAATCCAACGCCCATAACATCGAACTCCACGAGATCCTCTTTAAGTTGATGGTAAAGAGTTTCCGCGAATTCTGGGGACAGGACACCAGGATGCAGGTAGTCCAGTTGTCAGGCATAGCCACAAGGCCGTCATGGCCACGTTTCAGGGACTCGCAGAGACGCCTTGTGGAAGGCATGGAGAATGCAGGGCTGACCGTATGCTCCGACCTCGGACACCCTACCGATGTCCATCCACGGGAGAAGCGCACTGTAGGGCACAGGGCTGCACAGTCAGTCCTCCACGATATCTATGGATTCGACGGCATTGTACCGGGCGGACCAGTATGCCGGAATGCTGAAATTGCAGGATCAAGCATAAAGTTGTCCTTCGACTGCGCAGACGGCCTGAGCGTCAGCAGCGGCTTCGAAATTGCAGGTTCCGACTGCATCTATTGGCCGGCCGTTGCAAAAGTCAGCGGAAACACCGTCACACTTAACGCAGATCAGGTCCCTGCCCCGGAATATGTCCGATACGCCTGGCAGGCTTTCCCGGACAAGGCAGACATGAAGAACGGAGCAGGTATGCCTGCATCCACATTCTGTCTGGAATTATAGGCTCAGTCCTCCTTCAGCACCAGAGTATCGCCCGTGTCTTCAAGTTCGAAGATGCGGGCTCTTTCATTTTTCGAATTCGGTGCATGGATGACCAGACAGAGACGTCCGTCGAATGTCCTGAACACCATTCCGTGCCCTCCGTCCTTGGAGAATAGAGGCGTGTCGGACTGCCGCCACGGTCCGAGCACCTTCCCGGTCACGGATTCCGCGATACCGATCGCGTATTCCCCGTTCAGGAAACTGGACCAGAGCATCAGGAGTTTTCCGGTCTTTGTCCTGTAAAGGAAGCATCCGTCAGTCACGAAAGTATCCGGTCCGGTGGACCATTTCGCCGCAGACGCGTTGAATAGGCGTACAGGCTGTCCGACCGTTCCGGAAAGGTCCTTTTTCAACTTCACGACCTTCATCTCCCCGTCGTCCGTCTGCACCCATTCGTGGCAATATACCATGTACGGCTGCCCGTTCTCCAGCCAGAAGGTACCGTCAAGCGCCATCTCGTCCATAGGTGTATGCGGGACTTTATCAAAGGCCTTGAACGGGCCTTCCGGAGAATCCGCCCGGAAGATCTGGGTCCCCCTGAAAGTATAGGAGCGGCCTGTATCATCCCTTTTCCAGACGATATCGGTGTTTATGGTTGCGAAAAGATAGTATTTGCCCTTGTACTTATGTACTTCCGGAGCCCAGATTCCACCGGTGATCCAGTTGTCTTCAGGAAGGTCAAGTACCCGGACCGGTCCAGTCCATTCCTTGAGGTCCCGGCTCTTGAATGCCTCGACTCCTCCCCTGCCGTCCTTCGTTGATGACCTGTACATATAATACACCCCCGTTTCCTCCACAGGAAGTATGAACGGATCACGTATGTGTATATCCTCCGTTTTCCAGACATTCTGACCGAAACAAAGAGAAGAAGTCAGAAATGCAGCGACTAAAATGAATAATTTCTTCACACAAAAAAAATCAGCTTAGTTTTCAATCGGATAATCTGTGACCTCTATCCTGTCCTTGTATATACGGGCTATGGCGAAATGGTTCTCCTTCCCCACTATCATACCTTTAAAGGTAAAATGCTCAATATTACCGGATTTGCAGTATGCACCGCTATGATGATGCCCTGCAAAGACAGCCCTGACATTATCATAACGCTGCAGGAGTGAATCAACTCTCTCCCCCTCCCATAGAGCGGCCTCTATATTCCGTGGCATCCATGGCATATGACCACATACAATAACACTTTCACCTTTATCATAAGCCTTGTCAAGTTGGATTCTCAACCAGTCAAACTGGGTTTCGGAAAGCATGCCATTGTATGGTTGGGCAGATATCTCTCCCTTCATCTTCAATTCCTGAAGTTTTCTCTCGGCAAGTTCCCTCTCGGGAGTTCCTGGAGCAGTGGAATGCAAAGAAATGTCGTTACCGTCAATGAAAATGAATCTTAATTTGTGAGGACCGGCAACAGTATAATATGTCTTCTTGATTCCCAAAGCATCAAGCACAGCATTCTGTATATCACTCCCATACGGGGCAATGCAATCATGGTTGCCCAGAAGTTTGTAAACCGGCTTGTCAAGTTTGGCGAAGACATCCTCCAGATCCTGATACGTACTTGGATCCGGGTCGAAAGTATCGCCAAGAGATAATGTAAAATTCACCTTCTGCTCATTGAAGGTCCGGACCGCCTCGGCGAGTTTTGCAGCAGACAACGAATAACAGCGGTTACCGACAGTCTCCCTGTCCCTGAAATAATGTATATCCGTAACGACACCTATGGTCGCCAGCGGCTTCTCCGTCTTGCCGGGAGCGCATGCTGCCACACCAGAAAGAAGGAATGCGAAAAAGAAACTTTTTAAGGCTCTGGACATACTCCATAAATACATGTTAAACAAATTTACATATTATTCGCGTAATTCCTCCCAACTTTCAATATACACGAAGAAATATTACATTTGTAATATCATGGACAAAAGCAGGGAAAATACCATATCATCAGTGACCGTCGCGGGAGCGCTGGCCAACCTTGGTCTATGCGCGTTCAAGCTGGTATCCGGCCTTGTGGGGAAGAGTTCTGCAATGGTCGCGGACGCTGTGCACTCCCTGTCCGACCTTGTGAGCGACATCGTTGTGCTTGTGATGGTACATATCTCATCCAAGGAAAGGGACAAGAGCCATGATTACGGACACGGCAAGTTCGAGACCCTGGCCACAGTATGCGTAAGCCTCCTGCTCCTGGTGATAGGTGCGAAACTGATGGCGAACGGCATAAGAAGCATCGGCACCGTCCTTGGAGGAGGGGAACTCGAAGCACCGGGAATGATCGCTTTCTGGGCGGCCATCGTATCCATAATTGTCAAGGAAGTCCTTTTCCAATGGACAAATGCTGTGGGAAGGAAAGTCAACAGCCAGGCAATGATTGCCAATGCGTGGCATCACCGCTCGGATGCACTTTCATCAGTCGGTGCAGCCCTCGGTATCGGGGGTGCAATCCTTCTCGGAGGCAAATGGACTATCCTTGACCCGATAGTCGGCTGCATCATAAGCATAATCCTCATCGTGGTTGCCGTAAGAATGTCACTGCCTGCAATTGCTGAACTTACGGAGGCCTCGCTGCCGGACGATGTCGAGAGCCGTATCACTGATATCATCCAATCGGTCCCGGAAGTTCAGGATGTCCATAACCTCAAGACCAGACGCACCGGACCGGACATAGTGATAGACGTCCACTTCCGTGTGGACGCACAGATGAGCGTCGCTGATGCCCACGCTATCACTGAGAAAGTCGAAGATGCGCTTCGCAATGAATACGGCAGCTCCACTCAGGTGTCAATCCATGTGGAGCCATATAAATAATATTACCACACCGAGGGCCGATTGCCGCAGTACCTGGCATCAACATATTTTTTTAAGGCCCCGTCATTGCGGGCCTCGTCCCGTCGTTGTGAGCCTCTTCCCATTGTTGCGAGACCTCGTCCCATCGTTGTGGGCCCCCGTTCCGTCATTGCGGGCTTGACCCGCAATCTCTCAAAATATCAAATTCCGCACTTACCTTGATTTTTTGCTGCAAGATAAGTGCAGCAAAATTATCACAAACAACCTCTCAGGTGCACCAGGAGCACATTCCGCACAAAATATCGCACGTACCTTGCAGTATATTTTCAAGGTACGTGCAGAGACATATGACACGGGTCGCAGGATTCTTTAAACTGCAAGGTTTCCGGGAATATTCACAAAATGCATATGAAGGCAAAATAACGATGGGATTTTAGTATATTTTATTTTTCAAATAATCACTAATTTTGTTGACACTTCAGAGAAAGGCATTCCCTCGAAATTCAAAAACTACACTGATATGAAAAGACTACTGCTTGCTTTTTTGACCATTTCAATTCCTGTAATGGGCTGTATCTCCTGCAAATCGGAGAAAGTCCCCCCATACAAGAATCCCGATCTGCCGATCGATCAGCGCGTCGAGGACCTTCTGGGAAGAATGACACTCGAAGAGAAGTTCTGGCAGATGATAATGGTTCCCCGCAGCCTCGATGAACTGAACGATCCAAATACCAATGACGACTTCAGCCATGGAGCCTTCGGATTCAGTGTCGATGACCGGTCCCGAAACAAAGGCAACGCTGCAGAGCAGATGTTGGACTACTCTGCGGGAATGAACGGCACAGCGATGGAATCCGCCGAGACAATCAATGCAATGCAGAAGTATTTCGTAGAAAAGACCAGATTGGGGATTCCTCTTATGATGTACGCCGAGGCCCTGCACGGTCTTATCAAAGGTGGTGCGACCGCCTTCCCTCAGTCCATCGCGCTGGCCGCCACCTGGGACACCACCCTTGTCTCGAAAGTAGGCCGTTCCGTAAGCCAGGAGTGCAGAAGCAGGGGGTACCGCGATATACTATCACCTGTCGTCAACATTGCAAATGATGTAAGATGGGGACGTACAGAGGAGACTTACGGAGAGGACCCTTACCTCTCATCAAGGATAGGTGTCGCATATGTAGCTCCGTTCGAGCGCAACGGCGTCATCACCACTCCGAAGCACTACATTGCTAATGTAGGAGACGGAGGCCGTGATTCATATCCTATCAACTTCAACGAAAGACTCCTGCGGGAAATCTACCTGCCTCCTTTCAAAGCATGTTTCCAGGAAGCCGGTTCAAGATCGGTCATGAGCGCCTACAATTCATGGGACGGCACTGCATGCAGTTCAAACAGCTACCTTCTGCGCGACATACTCAAGGACGAGATAGGCTTCAAGGGATTTGTCATCTCCGATGCCGGAGCGGTAGGCGGAGCAAACGTTCTGCACATGACCGCATCGGGATATGAAGAGGCTACACAGCAGGCGATAACAGGTGGACTGGATGTCATATTCCAGACTGCATATGACCATATCAATCTGTTCTATCCTGCTTTCGAAAAAGGCCTGATAGACATGAAGGACATCGACGATGCCGTAAGACGCGTTCTGAGGGCAAAGTTCGAACTCGGACTTTTTGAGAACCCGTATGTCGATGTACAACAGGCGGGAATTGAAAACAATTCTCCTGAAAAAAGGGAAATCTGCCGCGAAGCTGCAAGGGAATCCTTCGTTCTTCTTAAAAACGAAAACGAAGTCCTTCCTATAGACAAGAACAAGATAAAATCCATAGCACTTATCGGCGGCGAGATCAAAGCCGCCCGTCTTGGAGGATACAGTGGTCCCGGATGCGACAAGATATCCATATATGACGGTATAAGCCAATATTTGGAAGGCACAGGGGTAAAGGTCAACTATGCAATGGGGGCCCACTACAGATGGAGCGAATACCAGACTGTCAGCGGCAAGAACTTCAGTTACGAGGGTAAACCGGGAGTACACGGAGTATATTATGCCAATGACACATTTGAAGGAGAGCCTGCAGTCGTACGTCAGGAAGGCAGCATAGATTTCCGCTGGACATTGTTCTCACCTGACCCTGAGAAAATCCCATATGACTGTTACAGCGCAACCTGGACCGGAAACCTCAAGGCTCCTAAGAGCGGAACCTTTGATTTCGGAATTGAAGGAAATGATGGCTACCGCATGTGGATTGACGGCAAGCTGTTCATCGACAACTGGGAAAAGAAATCATACGGTTCCGTTGTCAAACCGTTCACATTCGTAAAGGACAAGGAATACGCCATCAAGATCGATTATCACGAGACATCGGGCAACGCATGGCTGAAACTTATATGGAACGCAGAACAGAACGGTCCGTCATGGCAGAGTCTTATCGCCGAGGCGGTCAATGCTGCAAGAAACAGCGATATTGCAGTCGTAGCTGTGGGCATCCATGAAGGAGAGTTCCAGGACAGAGCGCTTCTTTCTCTACCTGGCAAACAGATAGAACTGATCAATGCTGTCAAGGCGACGGGACGTCCTGTTGTCGTGCTGCTTGTCGGCGGCAGCGCCATCACTTTCAGCGGATGGGCTGACGGTGTAAGTTCAGTGCTCGACATCTGGTATCCTGGAGAAACAGGCGGTCAGGCCGTAGCCGACGTTCTTTTCGGAGACTATAGCCCGTCAGGCAAGCTTCCTATCACATTCCCTGTTCATGAAGGACAGCTTCCACTGGTCTACAACCACCGTCCTACAGGCCGCGGCGACGACTACCACAACCTGACCGGACAGCCTCTGTTCCCGTTCGGATACGGACTTAGCTATACCCAGTTCGAATATTCCAACCTTGCATTCTCCGACAAGACTATGAAAAAGGACGGCAAGATCACCGTATCCTTCGATTTGAAGAATGTCGGCAAATATGCCGGAGCCGAAGTCGCACAGCTTTATGTCAGGGATGTCCTCTCTTCTGTATCCCAGCCGATAAAGCAGCTGAGGGATTTCCAGAAGGTGTTCCTGAATCCTGGAGAGACGAAGAGATTGGAATTCGCAATAGATTCGGAGACGCTTCAGATGCTTGACGGCAATATGGAATGGACCGTAGAACCTGGTGAGTTCCGCATCATGATAGGAACCTCATCCATGGATATAAGGCTCCGGGACAACATTACCGTGACAGAGTAAAAACCGAACAAGAAATGGACTGTCAACGTCCGCCAGGGCCTCCCGGACCGAATCCGCCCGGACCACCGCCAGAGCCTGTCTGAGAACCAATTGTCGTGATCTTGTTGGACAGCGTTACTGTCCGGTATACGGTATCACCGATTGAGATGGTATATTTTCCTTCCTTGACGAATTTGGAGCTGCTGAGGATTACGCCTGCGCTTTGTGAACCCTGCGGAGAAGTTACGGCAAGAATCTTTGTGCCGCTTTCATCCTTGACGGCAAGTTCATTTTGTGTGTTCAAAACAAAAGACTATCTTTGTAAGGAAGGTCAATTACGACAAAAACAGACTATCAATACTGATGAAGACAGAAGAACTGAACAACAAGGCCAATGCACAGGCCTCCTACGCTTCACCGGACGTGAAGGTCGTGAAAATCGCCGTGCAGAGAGTACTCTGCGGGAGCAATGAACCATATGGCAACGAGAATTACAATCCGTGGCTTAACAATTAATGCAAGAAAGAGTATGAATAAGATCAATTCACTACTGTTGATTCTTGCAGCAGCTGCAGGTTTTACGAACTGTGCGAAGACAGAGTTTGTCGAGAACAATGTGGCCGGAAACGGCGGGACGGTTGTCTATGCCACCACCGATGCAGTCACCAAGACGACCCTGTCGGATGACTACAATGTGCTGTGGTCAACTGGCGACCAGATCAAGTTCGTCAAGGACGACGCCACCGGTTTGACATATACTTTCACCTTGGACACTGGAAGCGGCAGCTCTAGCGGCACATTCAAGTGCACTGAAACT
>JAZRXV010000009.1:0-38756 GCA_045600405.1 Candidatus Cryptobacteroides sp. | reverse complement strand
ATCGACATCATATTTCTTGAAAAGCTCCAGATATTTTTCCCTGAGATCCTTGCGGAAATTATTATGCCCGTCAGGCTCGTCAAAGTTTTCCATCACCAAAGGGCAATGCCAGAACAGGAAGATATGCCGGCATTTCCTGTTTTTCTCAAGTTCCGATGAAAGCCATTCGAACTGCTCGTTCTCTTCAGCGGCATTCCCGTCCTTGATGCAGCAACTGTCAAATCCGATGAAGGCAATATGCTTTTTCCTATATGAAAAGCGCAAATACCCTATCCTTTCCATATATTCAGCCGTCGAGGCTGCATTGGAATGAGGAAGGTCATGGTTTCCTGGAGTGTAGAAGACCGGGATTTCCGTGTCAATCCCCCCTATCCGCCTTTCAAAGACAGACAACTGGTCCCTGTCATTCCATTTGTTGAGAAGGTCTCCCGTAACCACCACACATAAAGGCCGGATGTCGTTTATCCTGGCGACCGCTTCGCTCAAAAGCGAATCGGAAACGGCGAAATTCAAGCTATGGTCGTTAAAACCGACCTGCGGGTCGGACATCTGCACGAATACGACATCCCCCCTGTGATGAGGCGTCACAGCCAGCAGAGAGAACGCGACTGCCATATTAAAAATCAAGCGAACCATATATCAGATATTTTCTGCAAAAGATTATTTCTGCACCGTCAGGAGCACCGGTCCGAGCAATCCGGAAGACTGGAGTTCGGCGGAAGATCCCGGGTCATTGAAGGTCCAGGTCCCCCTCTCCCCGTCAGGAAGCCGGCTATCTCCGATCAGACGGTTGATCCAGTTGTTGGTGACATCGATCACGAGGGAATTTTCACCCTCCTGTACAAACGGAGTTATATCAAGTTTGTAAGGAGCGGTCCATACGCCTCCGGCATACTTGCCGTTGACCTTGACCTTGCCTGCGACCATTACTTTGCCGAATGACAGTTCCACGAGTTCCGCAGAAGCGTCGTCCAGGGTAAAGACCGTAGAATAATGGGCTGTCCCGGAGAAATAGCGCACACGCTCATCTTCTGCAACGGCCCAGTCATACGGCTTGTCCATGACCACGGAGAAAGCGTCATTGCCAGCTACCGCGTCGAAATCCACATTCCATGGAGATGATATCTCCACGCTCCCGGCCTCTGCCGCCTCAAGCACTGTCTTCGCACCCTTACGGAGCACGACGAACGCGCTTCCATTCTCCTCCAGACAGAGGGTGACGTTCACACGCCCATCCTCCCTTGTCGTGGCAAGTCCTGTCCTGTACCCGGTCACAGCATCCCAGAGTTCGGCTTCACGATATCCGGAATCACGGAAAGACAGATCCGTTGTCACTGCACCCGCCTCCTCACTCTGATTGGTAAGGAAATAGATTTCAGCATCGCCAAGAGTCCTGTGTATGAAATCCCAATCGGCCTTTTCATTGCATATGAGGCAGTCAGGCTCCACACCCATACCACGGAGAAGTGCACCGAGATCGATGTCATTATCATAAACCCTGCCCTTTCCATACCTGCTGTACGAGGCATCCGGGCTGTTCCACAATTCAGAAGCAAGGGCGCAGACCTTTCCGTCCGCATCAGGCCAGTCCTTCAGGCTGGGCGACTTCTCAGGAGCCGGTCCCACTACGGTAAGTCCTGCCTTCACTAGTCCGGCCACGACCTCAAGCATCTCAGGACGCATGGTCTTCTGGTCCGGAAGCACGAGCACACGGTATCTCATCCCGCTGTCCAGCACAAGTTCACCGTTCTCGACATGCGACCTTTCACGCAGAATCTCGGCATTGATGAAATCATGTGAATAGCCTTCCGGCAGAGCAGGCGTACAGTCACCTGCCATCTTCGGCGCATCCTCACCGATGAAATAGGCTATATCGGCGACATACCGGCCCTGCTGAAGGACATAATTGCACCTTCTGAGGTATCCTGTATAGAGGTTGAGGGAGCTGAACCAAGTATTGTGGCGGTTGAATTCGGTACCGAACCAGGCGTTGACACCAGGAACCTTGTCATCCGGCTGGGTTATATATACATGAAGAAGGGTGTTATTGATACCGAGGGCGAAGGACCTGTCCACACGTTTCTTGAGCATGTCCGGGCTGCGCTGGAAATGCATGTCGCCACTGGTACTGGACTCCGCCCATATCTGCTTCTTGCCATATATGTGACCGCATGAGGCCGCATCCTTGAGTTCTATGCCGTCAATCCTGCCACCTTCCCCCGCCCAGAATTCACCGGCCACACCGTCGCTCTGGCCACCGTAAAGGAGGAATTCGCCAGGGAAGCCCCAGTGGCCATAATTCTCAAGCCAGGTCTCGAGCCCGTTCTCATTGCTGACTTCACGGAGGCCGCCTACATAGTCATATGCAACCTTATCGCTCACAAGCCTCCTGAGATCCCAGAGGAAGCGCTCGGACTCCTCTTCGCTGTCCACGATATAGCCTTCGAGCACAGGCAGGAAGCGCAGCATGTCATAGCCATAGACCTTTTCGAATTCTTCCGCCATGCCGTCCGTCCAGTTCTGCCCTCCCATCTCGTAACTGTCAAGGATAGAGAACTTGAAGGATGTCCTGTCCTCAGCAGGAATACGGCGGAGTATTTCTCCGGTATAGGCGTCAAAATGAGAGCGGATGTGATCCTTGTTCATCTTGTCCGCCTCCAGGCCTGTAGCCGCGGGGACAGCAGGAGCGTTCTCGGCTCCGGTAGTCACGGCATATGCAGTCACAACGGTCCAGTCCCCTTCAGGCGCCTTCCATTCTATGGTCTTGCCGTCAGCGGATATGCAATCCTTCAGGTCGATTATGGATCCGCTGTCAATCTTGGCACCGCCGGAAGCAGCCTGCGTATCCCACATATAGTAGTCCCATGGAGGAAGAGTGCCCTGGAACATCTTTGCAAATGACTTCTCGGCATATTCTTCCATATACTCCACGTCGCTGAGGGCGATTTTGAGAAGGCCTTTGTCCTGAGTCTCGATGGTAAATGTGAATTCATCACCCTCTACGTCAGGAATCGCCTCAATCTGATATGCAGAAGGTATGAAACCGACATGGTTGGTATGGTTGCTTCTGTTGAAATAGAATTTCTTCAGGACTTTCCCGTTCTGTGAGAGCCACGCCCAGCCCTCGATATCATCGTCACTCGTGACCATCAGGGATCTGACTGTCATAGGCTTGTCCATCTTAAGGCTGATCGATCCCTCCACATCCATCGTCCATTCCCTGGTATTACCGGAAATGGCAGGATACGCATATGTCCTGATGATACGATGTGCCGGAACGTCAGGCAGGGCAATGCTGACGGAATTTCCGTCACCCTTCACGTGCGCATTGTTGAAAGCCACCCGGCGCATGGACTGGTCTTCGCTCACCCAAGGACCTCCCGACTGGCTCCATCCCGGGGAATTGAACATACCGATATCGATGCCCAGTTCCGACGCGGTCTTGAGTGCGGTATGAACCACATCCCACCATTCCTCCGACTGGAATACCACAGGGCCGCCCTGAGGACCCTGACCACCGATATCCCCTATGTAGGCGCGTCCTATGCCTGCCTCCTTCATGGACTGCAGATCCTTGATGACGCCGTCTTTTGACACGTTGCCGTCCAACCAGTACCAGTATACACCTATCCTGACATCGTCAGGCACCTTTTCAAAACCCCTTTCAACCTCTGCCACAGATACTCCCTTGTCGCTGCACGAACTCAGCATCACGGCCAGGGCGGACATGATATAAATAAACTTCTTCATATACGTTTGTCATTTAATGCGAAACAAATTATTCCAACTCCCAGCAGCGCACAGGCCGCTATGAACAGGGCACCGTGCCCGGATGCGAAAATCAGAGGTGAAAGACTGACAAGCGCAATCTCCACCGGTGCAATATAGATGTAAGCATAGGCGTAATCGTCCATGCATCCTGACTTCATGTCGGGATCCGCTATCCTCAGCAGTGCTATGCTCATCGCCATCGTGCCGGTGAACCAGCCCCAGGTGAAGATACTCTTCTCAAACCAGCAGCCCTTATGGATACGGCGCCCCGCAAGGAAAACGTAGAGAAATGTAAAGACCAGTCCGGAAACGACAAGTATGAGGATAGGCACGATGAACTCCCCTACGACTTCAAGCTTTATCGAAGCAACTCCGAAGGCCACAAGATAATCGGTGAACGCCCCGCTCAGATGGCTTACGGTACGTGTGGATACATACTTCATGAATCCCGTCCTGACATACAGGACCTTCACCAGAAGTCCGGCTATGAAGGCGCAGCTGAACACCGGAAGCATCAGGGCCGGCCAGATCAGGGCGATAAGCTTGCTGATCCCATAACCGCCAAGGGCAGTCATGGCAACGGTGCCGAAGTTGAAAGTCATAGAATCCAGTGAAATGGCTGAGAACGAAGCCTCTCCCAGACTTTCCCTCTTCGACTCCGGCAATATGCCTGTGCGGAGTTCTTCAGGAAGGTCCGAATATCTGTCGAGGAAAACGGCCTGTCCATTGTTCGCAGCCCATTTGATCAGGGCAAGACCGACCACGACCGCAGCGATTATGCCCATGGTGGCTGAAGTCATGGCAAGCGACATCATCTCGCCGAAGCCATATTTGCCGAAGGCCTCGCCTATTGCCGCCGCAGTGCCATGCCCACCGCAGAATCCCGCAGGAAGCGAAAGGCCGAACGCCTCGTTAAGGGGCCATATCCTGTTGATCAGCCACAGGCCCACGGCTCCGCCGAACGCCCATTGCAGTAGCATTCCCGCCTGGGAATACGCCCACATACGGCCTACTCCGGAATTCCCTTTCTTCCTGGAGGATGTCAAAGGCAGCGAGGCGAATACCAGCGCGATAAGCACACTTGCATATGTCCCGGTATTCCCCGAAAGCGGCAGCCAGCCCAGACATTCAGGGCCGAGGAGCAATGCCGCGAAACCCGCCAGCAGGCTCGGTGGCACAAACAGCCTTTGGACAAAACGGACCTTTGCCCGGAGAAGTTTCCCGAGCAGGAGCAGGACTGAAATGATGCCTACATCAACAAGCAGAACCCATGGCGAGAACATAAGCTGAACTATCTTTTGTTATAAAGATACGGAATTTGCTTGAATAATCGTTAACTTTACAAGATATGAAAAAAACTTTTATCACAATCCTGCTCATACTTGCCGCTTCAGCAAGCTCCAGCGCAGGACGCAAGGACATTATCGACAGAGCGTTCATCACACCGACAAGAGTGGTATGGACTTCGGGACAGGTCGATGACGCTGAAGCGCTCCTGATCGAAGGCACAGGGCAGTCAGCCATGATTGGCGGCCGCATGTGCAGCATGACAAGTTCTCCGAAGGACACAGCCTCCATCATCCTGGATTACGGGAAGGAACTCCACGGAGGAATAAAACTGGTGATGGCCGGCCTCGAGCGCTATCCCAAACTCGTCCGCATCCGTTTCGGCGAATCCGTTTCCGAAACCTGCAGCGAGGTGTGCGACACCGACTGGATACCGGGCCACTCCACCGACGACCACGCCATGCGCGACATCGTGATGAAAATCCCGCGCGACGGCTCCATCGAGCTGGGCAACTCCGGTTTCCGTTTCGTCAGGATAGACCTGCTGGAGACAGGTTGCACGCTGGAGATAAGGGAAGCCACTGCCATACTGCGCTGGCGCGACATACCTTATCAGGGCTCGTTCAGATGCAGTGACGAGCGCCTCGACACGATATGGTCCACAGGAGCATGGACAACGCATCTCAACATGCAGGAATATATATGGGACGGTATCAAGAGGGACCGTCTGATATGGCTGGGGGACATGCATCCCGAGATGTCCACAGTGTCAGCAGTCTTCGGATGGAACGATGTGATAGACAGGAGCATAGACCTGGCATGCGAGCAATTCCCGCTCCCCGAATGGCACAACGGCATGAGTTCATATTCGATGTGGTACCTCATCATACAGCATGACTGGTATATGCAGAACGGCAATCTCGACTACCTGCGCAAACACCATGACTATATCACCGGCCTCATCGAGCAGTTCGACGGACTGATAGGCACGGACGGCAGCATCAACATTGAAGGCAGAATATTCCTGGACTGGCCGTCTTCTCCGAATCAGGAGGGGGTCAGGGCCGGATACAGGGCTCTTCTCTGCCTCGCTCTCGAAGATGCATCCAAACTGTGCGGATACCTGGATGATGAAAAGCACGCAGTCCTCGGCATGGAGATACGGGACCGTCTGCTCAAAGCGATCGAGCCGCACAACAACCTGAAACAAAGCGCTTCGCTCATGGCAATGGCAGGGCTGATGCCTGCCGGACAGGCCTGCGACGAGGTGGTCTCCGTCGGAGGTGCCGAAGGCTTCTCCACCTTCTACGGATATTATATGCTCGAAGCGCTTGCGATGGCTGGAAGATATCAGGAAGCGCTGGATATAATCCGCGAATTCTGGGGAGGGATGATTGACCTCGGCGCCACATCATTCTGGGAAGACTTCAGTCTCGACTGGGCGAAGAATGCCGGACGCATAGACGAATTGCCGGCAGAAGGCAAGGATGACATACACCGCGACTTCGGAGCATTCTGCTACCTCAGTTACCGTCACAGCCTGTGCCATGGATGGGCGTCCGGCCCAACCCCATGGCTCTCCCACCATGTACTTGGCGTCAAGGTGATGGAACCGGGATGCAGGAAAGTATGCATAGAACCGCATCTGGGCGATCTCGAATGGGCCGAAGGCACCTACCCTACCCCGTTCGGCAACATTTCCATACGGGTGGACAAGGACGCAAAAGGCCGTACTGTCGCACATGTCTCCAAACCGCGCAAGGTCAGACTTTCCGCCGGTGAAGGCACGGTCCTTAAACGCATGAAGTAGCATTTTATAACAGCAGCACAATGGAAAAACATATCAGCGGACACATAGTGGATGTCCTCAAGAAAGAGATTTATGACGGCACCATCACCGTAAGTGACGGGAAGATCGCCGCAATCAGGAAAGAGACGGTGGGGGAAGACGCCCCCTGCATTCTTCCGGGACTTATCGACTCCCATGTCCATATTGAAAGTACGCTTCTCACGCCCGAGAATTTCGCGGCCCTGGCCGTGAGCAAGGGAGTGGTGGCAGTAGTATCGGACCCTCACGAAATCGCCAATGTCACCGGACTCGAAGGTGTGGATTTCATGATAGACAACGGCAGGAAAGTGCATTTCCATTTCAATTTCGGGGCATCCCCTTGCGTGCCTTGCACCGGTTTCGAGACCGCCGGAGCCGTACTTGATTCCAAGGACATCGCAGCCCTTCTGGAGCGCGACGACATATACGGGCTTGCGGAGTTCATGAATGCCTTCGGCCTCGTGAACAATGATCCCGAATGCGTCGCAAAGATCGAGGCAGCCATAAGGCTCGGCAAACCGGTGGACGGTCATGCGCCCGGCCTCAGCGGCGGAATGCTGCGCAAATACATCGAGGCAGGAGTCAGCACCGATCACGAATGCACCACTCTGGACGAATGCCGGGAAAGACTAGCCCTCGGCATGTCGATACTCATACGCGAAGGCAGCGCAGCATGTGATTATGACAACTTGTGTCCGCTTCTCGGGGAATACCCCGACCATATCATGTTCTGCAGTGATGACAAATATCCTGACGAACTCGCGGAAGGGTACATCGACACCCTTGTCAGACTCTCGATATCCAAGGATTATCCTATATGGAATGTGCTCAACGCCGCATGTACGGAGCCTGTTGCACATTATGCGCTCAAACATGGCGTGCTGCGCGAAGGTGACGGCGCCGATTTCATAACCGTTGATAACCTCAGCTCATTCAACGTGCTATCAACCTGGATAGACGGGCTCGAGGTATATTCCAACGGGAAGGTGAACATGGAAAACCTCGTCATAGACAGCACACCGACGACCGTGTTCCCTAACAACTTCCACGCCGGGAGGATAAGCACCGGGGACATAAGGATCACACCGGAGGCTTCCCTTGTCAAAGTGATCACCGCCACGGACAAATCCCTGCGGACCGGAGTCATGACAGTCCCGCCCCTTGTATCAGATGGAAACATAGTGTCGGATACCGGAACGGACGTACTCAAGATGCTGGTCTACAACAGATACGCCAAAAGCAAGCCCCAGGTTGCATTCATCCACGGTTTTTCCCTCAAACGGGGGGCCATGGCATCGACCATAGCCCATGACAGCCACAACATAGTGGCGGTCGGCACCAGCGATGAGGATATCGTCAACGCGGTGAACCGCCTCGTGGAACTGCAGGGAGGAATGGTCATAACTGACGGAGACAAGATATGCGAGATGCCGCTTCCTGTAGCCGGTCTGATGTCAACGCTTGACGGGAAGACAGCCGCAGCCCAATACGGAAAGCTGAAGGATCAGGCCCTTGCACAGGGCTGCCCGTTCAAGGCTCCGTTCATGACCATGTCATTCATGGCGCTGCCGGTCATCCCTTCATTGAAAATAACGGACAAAGGTCTCTTCGACGTGGACAAGTTCGAGTTCACCGACGTTTCCGTCGGTTGATCTCCGTCATCCCAGCACCTCGTCCACAGCCTTCAGCATAGGCTCCACGCTTATGCCCTCGCCTATCGCCTGACGCATCCACTCACCAGGAGTCAGGCGTCCGAGCGTATAAATCCTCTTCAGTTCATCCGCAAAATCCACCGGATCAGGAAATGCCTTCAGATGCTGCTCAAGCTGGAAGTGGATGAGATGTCCGAGAGGATAATTCGGAAGGTACATAGGGGAATTCACTATATGTGAATAGATAGCCAGCACAGGAGAATCGTGTTCGCCCAGCACAGGTTCATAGTATTCGTTCCACACTTCACGCGCAATGGCCACAGTCTGCTCCCGCAGTTGTGCGGCTGTGGCATCCTTGTGGGCATAAAGCCATCTCCACATATACATGTCCACAAGTGATACGCCCATTATTTCGTATGCCCCCCAAAAGTGATCGAGCACGAAATCACCGTCAACCGCCTGCTTCCCATAGCCCAGCAGTTGAAGGTCACGGCATTGGAACAGGAAGGCCATGGCCTCGGTAAAGGCGGTGTTTGGAATTCCGGCAAGGACATAATGGTCCATGTCGTACAGGCTCATGACCTGTTCTGTATTATGACCGAATTCGTGAACGGAGATATTGTATCCCTTGTAGTCCATTCCTTCCGCACCGACGCGGGTACGAAGCAGGGCCGGCTCGGTACGGCTGACACAAGGGCTCGCATGTCCTGAGCCGCGGGCCGGCTGCACATCGATATGCGAAGCTATGCGCTGTGCATCTTCAGGAGAGAAGCCCAGATTACCAAGCAGACGCGGCATATCGTCATCAAATGCATCGCAATCCGGATACAGGGCTCTGGTCTGTACTGTCAGCACATCCTCAGGCATGGCGGACCTGGCCTTGAACCCGTCATACCAGATATCGAACGGGCGGAGATCACGCCCGACCCTCGTCTTGATCACGGATGCCACACGGGCCACTTCCGGAGATGAGAGAAGACTTTTGAAAAGGGTTTCCGTCTCTTCAGCGGACATCTCCATCCCACCGTCAAAACTACGCCGGATAGCATTTGGCACGGAAGGATGGTACTCGTCCTCGGCAAGATAGGCATGGAACTGCTGCAGTATCCTCTCATATCTGGTATCAGGCTCGCGTGAGGCTCCGATGACCTTGCCGTCCGCAAGCACTTCATTGGAATAAGGCTTCCAGTCATATTCCGTGCTGTTTATTACCACCTGAGGTATCTCCTGCAGGATAATCCGCTCCATCACCTTGTAAATCATCTCCTGCTTCTCCCCTGCATCCGGGACATCGGCATAATTGCTCTTCAGCTCGTCACGGAGGTTCCAGTGCGAAAGGAGCGACATGCCTTCAGGAAATATCCTGCGGCCATCTTCAGTCAGAAGGAGATCCATCTTGATATTGTAACTGCCGATATAATTCTCGGAATCCATTCCGGCCTGTGTCATCCTGGCCTGGACCGAAGCCGGGACGCGGCTGGTGAAAGTATCACCCATGCGCGCATATGCCCATTCGAGACGGGACCAGCCGCTTCCGAGGGAATTCTTTTCCTCCAATGTCCGGTTCGGGAAATTCAAGATTGTCACGAATGCGGTCTTGTTTGCGAACATGTCATCGGTAAAATGGGACCACGGACCATAGGAGGCCAGGATTTCGTCAATAGGATAGATGTCGCCCTGATCAAGGATCACAGGTTTCTGAAGCTCCACTGACAAGGTGTTGAACGAGCCGTTGAACAGTTCCAGGGCCTTGGACAGCCTGTCGAACAAAGCTCTCTTCGAGACGGAATCAGCTGCAAAACTCTCTTCCATAAAGGCCTTGAACTCCTCCGGAGTACCATCCTCGGCACGCCAAAGGTCGGCCGCCTGGTTCACTCCCATCCGGAGAAGGGACTCATCGGCTCCGGGCGTCCGTCCCGCTATTTCACTGACAGTCCTATCCCGGACTTCCTGGGAAATATTTGACACGGCCGCATTCTGTGTATTACAGGATGCCATCATCACCACCACGATGATGGGAAAAAGCAGATTCGAATATTTCATATCATTATCAAGACTATTTCACATTGGCCAGGAACTCAGTGTCGCTTATGGCAGAGGACACGACAGCATCCTTCACCGCCTTCTCCACAAGTTCCGCTGCCACTGCCTTATCAGGGAATAGGAACACTGTCACCCCTGTCCCGGCATTGTTGTCCTGACAATTGCCCACGCGCACACCATCGATATCCGAAAATGCAATCTCCTGCGGTGCAGGCGCAAACGATGTCAGCACAATGGACAAAGCCGGGAAAAATGCAAGCAACTTCCGATATATCATATCTTCTTCCCTTTATAGCGATGTGGAGAATACGCGGAATTCCCTTATACCGAAGCCCCAGTCACCGTCACTCATGTCAAGCCTCCAGCGTCTCGCCGTCACAGGAGTAATGGATCCCCTCCACGTCGCGGACATATCCTTGGCAGAGGCGGCGGTCACCCATCTTTTACCGTCAAAGTATTCAACCTTGATGGAACCGATGTTCTCCCCGCCTTTCGGGATCACGATGAAAGAAGATATTTCCGTTTCCTCAAGAAGATCGACCTCCAGACTCGCGTCATCAAAATAGTAGCTCCCGGTCTCAGGGTCAGTATAATGCACCTTACGGCCATAGATGTCCATATCACCGACATCATATTTGCGGCCCGGGCGCCAGAACGTCCTCTCATTGTCATCGAAGGCCGAAGACGGGCAATGCATATACGAATCGCTGAGGGATGAAGATGCTGTGCAAGGCTTGTTGTACGCGACGGAACCGCTTGTCCCGAACGGAGCCAACGGCTCGAACCCTTCCGGGACAGCCTTCACTTCAAGGCGTATTACAACATTGGGTTCACCGGAATACTCCTGAGGAACATCAAAAGTGATGCTGTTGCCATCTATATTGTATTCTATCCGTCTGCCTTCAATCTGTGCTCCACCTATCTCCAATACGCCGCAATATGGAAGGGTGACAGAGCCTCCCTCCCTGAGCACGATATGGGCAACACTTCCCTTCCGGGTCGAGACATATTCTCCGCAAGGCTTCCACGGCCCGCAGGTCGTACCGTAAAGTATCCCTTCATGGGCGCGTATCCAGTCCCCCGCTTCCTTTAGGCGGTCAGCATACTCCGGAGGGATTACGCCAAGGGAATCCGGACCGACGTTCATAAGCATGTTACCGTTACCGCCGGCCGCACCTATCGTCTCCCATACGAGGTCCTTTGCCGGCCTTGGAGGATCATTGTATCGTATGGACCACTGTCTGCTTGAGGCCATGGTCGAGCATGTTTCCCATGGCACGCTGCCGTAGCCGCCGACAAACTGCTCAGGAGTAGCATACATACCGCAGTCACCGACATAGGCATGGGACTCGTCCGGAGTCAGAGGATAGAGCCTGTTATTTATGATGATATCGGGCTGAAGCCCCAGGACATAATCGAAAATCTCCTGCGGATCGGCCGGGCATGGATTGCCTTCATAGTCGAACCAGAGAAGGTCGACCTTGCCATAATTGGAGAGCAGTTCGCGCAACTGCATCTTCATCTTTTCCACATATCTGCAGTTGTTTTCAGGATCGGAGCAGTCAGGGTCGTTCCATTCTCTGGCAGAAAAATACCATCCGAGGCGCATTCCGCGTCTATGGGCGGCATCAGCGAGCTGCCTGCAGACATCCTTGCCATATTGGGTGTTCATAATATTGTGAGACGTGCTTTCTGTATCCCACAGGCAGAACCCGTCATGGTGCTTGGTTGTAAGTACGATGTATTTCATCCCGGCTTGTTCCGCAACGTCTATCCATGCATCGGCATCGAACAGCGACGGATTGAAGCGCAGGGCAAGGGAATCATATTCCGCCTCCCCGTAACTGCTCCTCGGCCAGCTGATTTCAAAGCCTTCGAGCGTTGAGATCCCCCAATGGACGAACATTCCGTAGCGGGCCTCCTTCCACCATTCCAGATTACTTTCATAACCCTGTTTCTGCTGAGGAGTGCATGAGAAAAGCAGCCCGGCTGCCGCAAGCACCATAAGGATTCTTAAAACACCATGTTTCATATCATTTTCGTTTAGACGGTATAAAGATAATCAATCTTTACGGTGAAAAATTGATTTTTGCAGTGAACATCATATATTTGCATAAAATGTGAAACAAGATGAGAAACTTATTCATATCTATCATGGCTTTTGCTATCATGACATCCTGCACTCCGAAAAACAGGATACTTGTGCTTTATTACTCTCAGGAAGGTTCCACCAAGGCGGTTGCCGAGCTTATCTCCAGTCAGACAGGTGCTGACATCGTATCCTTCGACGTTGACGAACCTTACACCGGTTCATTCGACGAGACAGTGGCACGCTGCCTCGAAGAGAAGGCGGCAGGTAAGATTCCCAATTTGAAACCGCTTGACATCGACCTTGATGACTACGACACCATATTCCTCGGCTACCCGATCTGGTTCGGGACCTACGCCCCGCCTGTAACGGCACTGTTGAACGGTATTGACTTCAGCGGCAAGAAGATAGTGCCGTTCTGCACATTCGGCAGCGGAGGTCTTCAGGCCAGTGTCGCGGACCTGAAAAAAGCCGTCAAAGGGGCTGAAATACTCGACGGATACGGGGTCAGGGCGGCAAGGATTGCAGCAGCCCCTGCGGAAGTCGGACGTTTCCTTATTGAAAGCGGGTTCAAGGAAGGCGAAGTGGAGGCGCTCCCGGACTATTCGGAGCAGAAGCCGGTCACAGAGAAAGAGGTGGCCATCTTCAACGAAGCCTGCGCCGGATACCAGTTCCCTCTCGGCACCCCGGTCAGCGCAGGATGCCGCAGAACCTCGACAAGCATGGACTACCTCTTTGTAGCGGAGAGCGAAAGTCCGGACGGCAGCATGACACAATCAAAGATATTCGTGACCGTACCGAAGTCAGGGAAGGCCGAATTCACACAGGTAATACGGTGAAAAGATTAAAATGAACAGCATGCTCATCCTACTCATCATCCACCAATTGCAATGTCTGACAGTAACGTTTCAAAACAGCTTCTAAGTATCAATATTTGAGATCAACACAAAAATACTATATTTGTAAAACATCCAACCAAATAATCCAAAATTATGTGTATTAAACTCTTTCGTCGCAAAAACGTCCCTGAGGACGTCAAAAAAGCAGAAGAAACCGCAGAAGAAGTGAAGCAGGTTGCGGAAGAAAAGGCTGTGGAGGCAGAGGGAAACCCCGCTCCACCTACTGCTGGCAAAGCTAAAAGAAGCATAAACCGCACACAGCCGGACGCACAAGGCATCGGACAGGTACCGCTTCCAGGATCCGGTACAGGCATAAAGAAATGAGCAGATTTGACTGGAGTTCATTTTTCAGCAATCTGATTGCTGTGATTCTCGGCATCTTCATCACCTTCGGGATACAGGGTATGATTGACCGGAGGGGTGAAAAGAAGGATGTGCTGGCAGCACTGGAACTGGTCAAGGAAGAACTCATCAATAACCGGCAGAATCTTCAGGATGTCATTGGCATCATTGATAAAGAAAAGGAAATCGCCGGATTCATTCAGGAAAACATCGGCCAATTCGCCCGTTGCGATGCCGATAGTCTTCTGAATAAGCACAACATGCTTTGCACCGAGTATTTCTTTACCGTGACCGACGATGCCCTGGAACTGCTGAAAACATCGTCTCTCTTCCAGAAAATGAATGACAAGAACCTGGCACTGGACATCATCAAGGCCTATGATTTTCTTGACACCGATGCCCAGGCATTCAACACGCACGAGAAATATAAGACTTCCCTATTCGACGAAGCCCACACGGAAAAGACAAAGAAAAGCGCCATGCATTATACCGGGACGGCTTTCCTCAAGATATTCTACGCCTCTGAGAAAGCCGGATATTTTCTCAAATCCGTCATAGACATGTCCGACAGTTCATTCCTGAGTGCCGGCATTCCGGAAATAGATGCTACAATAGCCGAGATTGATGCACGATTGAAGAAATGATCATTTCTTCCTGCGCTGCTCCCAGGATACGGTAGCGCCCCTTACCAACGGAGAATCGTCACCTGGTTCACTGGCTACCGGACCGTCAGGACAAACCCTGCCATTGAGGGTCACGCTCTTGAATTCCAATCCATCACAGCCTTTTACGACGCATGGGTCGCCGGGAGCGAGGACTTCCGCCTTGAAATTCTCAAGAAGAACGCTGCCGATTTCATGCCCTGCATTGCCTATGAAATTAAGGGTATGGGCGCTTTTTACATCGAAATTGCGGAACACAAATCCATCTGCACGGCGTATCTTGACACCCGGCTGTGATACTATCTGGACAGCACTGCCGTCAAAAGTACCGCTGTAATTGTCGAATACGATATTGGATATATCCATATAGCCTTCATCGTCACTATTGAGATATCTGGTAGGATAGTCGGCGAAAATGCCATTACCTCCCTCGGCCTTGATATTCTTGAACAGGGCATCCCTGATAATATCATCGGAAGGAGCTCCCAGACGTACGGTCTGGCAGCGGGAATTGAGTTCACAGTCTGAAATAATGATATCTTCACATATCACGCTCTGTCCGGCTTCTTCCCTCATAGCCCTCAGGATCAAGCAATCATCTCCTGTCTTGAAGCGAGAACCGCTCACCCTCACATGACTGCATCCGTCGAAATCGATACCGTCGTTGTTGATCATACGCTGGTCGGCAGTGACAGTTATGCCCTTGATATCGATATTCCGGCAGAATCTTATCAGCATGGTCCAGCATGGGGAATCCTTGAAGGTTGTGCCTTCAAGACGGATACCGTCGCAATTGACGAACTGGACCATTCTTGGACGCTCTACCGGAGGTTTAGGGAAGAATACGATATCCACACCGGTCGTATCGAAAAAGCTGGGCCCGTTTCCGTCAATGACACCCTCGCCGGTGATAGCTATATTCTGTGAATCATATGCATATACGAGCACTTTGCTGGAATGCTCCGGCTGGATGGCGCACACATCCTCCGGGAAACTGTCATAGGCTTCGCTCTTGTCCGCACCCAGCAGAAGGGCATCTTTCTCAAGATGAAGCTCGACATTGCTTCTGAGCTGTATGGATCCGACGTCATAGACACCCGCCGGCACCACAACCTTTCCTCCTCCTTTGGCGAAAGCCTTGTCTATCCGGGCCTGGATATCGGCACCGGTATTCCCTTTGACCATATAGGTCCGGCCGGACGGTGAACACATCGCAAACATGCATAATGCGGCAGCAATGCATGATGACTTAAAAAAAACTGATGAAACGGTCATTGTAAAGTGTTGTTTAATACCTACGAACAAAATTTCCGGAAAGATAGGCATTTTTGCGTATATTTGACTGTATGGAAAAGATTACCAAACGTGATTTCTTGAAGAGACTGGCCCTGGGCAGCGCCGCCCTTGGACTTATGCCGGAACTTGCTGCTGCCGGGAACAGGACAGATAAACATCCTTCCCTCCCCGTCTTTGACGAAGTGGACATCTGTGTCCTGGGAGGCAGCTGCACGGGGGTCTTTGCTGCCGTGCGTGCAGCCCGTCTGGGCTCCAGTGTCGCCATAGTGGAGCAGCAAGGCAGTTTCGGAGGGGTTGCCACCAATTCCATGGTCAACATCTGGCACTCCCTTTTGGACACGGAATTCAAACGAAAGATCATAGGCGGATTGACAGACGAGATTGTTGGCCGTCTGCAGAAACGGGACGCCGTCATCATTTCGGAAAATAATGAAAGCAGCGGTTTCACCTTCAATTCCCAGGAACTTAAGATAGAACTGGATGAACTGGTCCTGGATGCAGGAATTCACCCTTATCTTCACGTGCTCTTTTCCGAGCCTTATTACGAAAAAGGAAAACCCGCAGGAGTTATCGTAGATTCCAAGTCCGGCCGCGGAATCATCAAAGCCCGCGTCCTGGTGGATGCTACCGGAGACGGAGACCTGTGTGTACGTCTGGGCGTGCCGGATTATACCCACAGCATACTGCAGCCTCCGACTACCTGCGCCTACATGGAAGGCTTCGATGCGGAAGAGGTTATTTCATTGATGAAGGACCATGCCGGGGAATTCAATATGCGGTACGGCTTCATCTGGGGATGCGATCTTCCGGGGACCCATGAAAAGATGATTTCCGGGACGCGGGTCCTCGGTCAGGACTGTACGGATATCCATGGGCTTACAAAGGCCGAGATGGAAGGCCGGCGTCAGATCCGGGCAGTCATGGACATGGTCCGGAAATATGGGAAGTCCAGAATAGCCCTGGCAGGACTGCCGGCATATATAGGGATCCGCGAGACCCGTCACATCAAATGTCTGTATCAGGTCAGCGACGAAGACACCATGTACGGACGGCATTTCGAGGATGCCATCGCCAATGGGAGCTACCGGCTGGATGTCCATTACCAGGACAAATCAGGTGTAAGTTTCCGCTATCTCGATGGGAAGGAAGTCTATCATCCGCAGGATGGGACTGATGCAGTCTGGAGCCGCTGGCGCCCCGCCACGGAATCCTCCCCAACCTTCTATCAGGTTCCGCTGCGCTCGCTCATCCCACAGGGGACAGACAATGTGATCCTTGCCGGCAGGATGCTGGATGCAGCACCGATAGCCTATTCGGGAATCAGGGTGATGGTCAACATGAACCAGGTCGGAGAAGCGGCAGGCGTCACCGCCGCCCTTGCACTCAGGCACGGCTGTCCGATTCGCAAAGTTCCCGCATCGGAGGTCCGTTCGGTCCTCTCCGAAGGGAATTCCATCATCATCTGAACGGCGGCTATTTTATGTCCTTGTAAGGAGTGTATTTCATCCAGTCCACCTCAAGGGCATAAGGATATTTCGGATTCTCAAGGGATTCCGGATTGGTTTCCACCGCCCAGTTGTTAGTATGCCAGAAATTCAGCCTGTAATAGGTAGGATCGTCAGGTATGCCGGAAAAATCCGGGGTAGGTCCCGTAAAATCCCACAATACGATCTTCTCATTCGTGACAGGATGTAGTATCCACCATGTCAGACGGTCAGGATACCAGTCGAAGCCGTACACATAGAAATTCTTCGAAGCGTTGAAACCTTCGATTGCCGGGACAGTCTCAGGCTGGCACTGGGCACCGGTAAGAGGACGCGCTATGTTGCCCTTGACCTCAGAACGGTACACAGTATTGAGGATAGTACCCTCTGCCAGGTTGATTGCCCTTCCGGCACGCTGGTATTTGCCGTCCAGGCCTGTCCATGTGCCTATATACACTATTTCCGGATCGGCGATCAACCATTCCCAGTCAATTTCGCTGAGTCCCTCTTCCGGATCCTTGTTGTATGTGAAATATCCTACGACCGAGCCTACATTAGGCTGGACATCCTTAACATCCGGAACCCGTATCCTTGCGGAATAGGTCCCATAGTAAGTCATATTTTTCGAAACGATCTCCGGTCCCCTTCCGGCACCGACAGGGCCGTTGGCCTCAATCCTGAGCGCCAGGACATCTGTCCCCTCCTCGGTGAATGAAGGTATCCCCGAATAATAGCGGGAATCATAGCCGTTTTTCGGGTTGAATCCGAAAAACTTTGATGTCCCTTTGGAGAAATTCTCCACGAAAGGGCCCTGGAACTTGACCTTCCTGTCTTTATTCTGTGCAGGCTGCGCACTTGCAAGGCACATTGACAAAGCAATGACTGCGAGCAGGGAAAGAACCGATCTTTTCATAGCAACGACGATTATTTATGCAAAATTATGTATGGTCCGGTTTATTCGACAACTTCCAATACGGAATGGAAGTCGATGCGCGGGACGGTTACGACCGCTTGCCCGTCATTCCATTTCATGTCAAGACGTCGTCCTTCCGGCTGGAGACGTATGGACTTAGGCCGCTTGTCGCAGCGTATCGAAAGCTTCACATCCAGCACAGGAGGTATGGTTTCTTCGGTCAAGGAGGACGGGGAATGGTGGAGGCCGTTCGCATTCACAAGCTGGACAAGTCGTTTCCCGTCCTTCTCAAGGTCACATATCTCGACAAGGCCCGTAGCCGCTACAAGACGGACTTCAGGGTCATAAAGCGACAGTACGGTCTCGTCCGCCATATGCCGTGTGCCCACAAGGGCCGCTTGGGTATAGTCAAGTCCCATGTCATACGGGACAACGGCTACCTGTCCGCCTCCCATGGTCCCGGAAGAAGCCGGGAAACCGGCATCGGCGAAAAGGCGGCAGGTGGTGGCACCTGTCAGAAGCAGCGAGCCTCCTTCCTCCACATACTTCCTGATAATATCCATGATTTCCGGCTCAAGGCCATATCGGAGTTCCGGGACTGCAATGAGCGGATAGCGGGAGATGCCGCCATTCCTGAGATCGTGCTCCGAGGCGATTGAAACTGAATGTCCGGCATCACAAAGCAGGTTCACGAGGCCGAATGCCCTTTCGCCGCCATTGCGGGAAAACAATCCCCACGATTCGAGGTATCTGTCATGTGTGGAAAGGATGACGGCAATCTGTGGCCGGAGATGACCACCGAAGCACCATTGCCGGCGCTCTTTCATAAAGTCACGGAGCGGCGCGACAGCGCGTATGCGCTCCATCTGCGGCGATCCGTCACGTGCCTGAGGGATATACATCTGGAAACCTCCGCCGAGAGAAATCACCGAAGCCGCCTCCTGCATGAGCTGGGCCGGTGTTTTAGGAATCTGCGTCTTGCCGTTTCTGAACTCCCATGCCATAAGGTCCCATGGCTTGCCCTGCTTCTCGAGTGAGCGGCCGGAGAAACGGCCCCAATAGTATGAATCCTTGTCAGGAAGATCACCGGAAAGGAAATCCACATCAACGCAGACCTCTTCCGGCATATGGTCTGAAAAAGCCCAGTTGGACGCTATCTTGAAATCCGGATAGTCTTTCTTGACCTCTGCAAGATAATATCTTACGTAACGGCGGAAAAGTTCGCGGCAGAAATCACGGTATTCCTGATAATAAGGCATGCCGTTTTCTGATGGAAGCTTCCCCTTGAGGTCTATACCTGTCTCCTCTTCGAACTGCCTGACCGTCCGCGGGTCGAAGTCGCTCTCCATACCCCAGCAGTCCCCGTCGATCCATATTCCGTCCACTCCGTGGGCTGCAATCTCCTTAATCTGAGGGATGAGCAGGTCATCGGCATATCTTCCGTTTGCCCTGGCGGCATTCTTGCTGCGCCGGCCACCGGCAGACAGGCAGGCCTCTTCCGGATGTTCCGAGACATACCTGTAATCCCATATTCCGGAGTAATGGGTATAAAGTCCCACGCCCTTCTCTTCCGTGACTTTTCTCCATACGGAAAGCGGATCCCCGTTCATCCTTGTTATGGAATTTCCGACCGCTGAAGGGAAAGAAGCCCATCCCGGATGCCCCTTGCTGTCAACCTGTATGAAATCAGGGTCGAGAAGGTCGCAGATTTCCCTTATGTCCTCCTCCTTGAGGGTCGCCCCTATTGTCTTGCCCTCGCTTTCGGAAGCGTGGAAATCGCAGTGGAGACCGAAATATCTTCCAGACGGCGCCTCTTCATTCACGGCACGGTCACACGCCGATGCAAGGATACATGCTGCAGCTGAAAGGAGTAATATTCTATTCATGAATCAGGGGGGAATTAATTGTCAGACGTTTTTATACTTGAATGCCATCAGGAACATATAAACCAATGACAGAAAAGGAATGAGCAGGCTTACAGCCTGGCTTGTGGCGTCTGCCAGGACACCCATCACCGGAGGCAATATGGCGCCTCCTGCCACTCCTGTAATCATCAGTGCGGAAATCTCATTCGCCTTGTCCGGCTTGTACTGCATTGCAACGCTCAATGTCACGGCGAAGATGTTGGCACAGAAAAAGCCAATGCAGAACAACATGGCAAACAACAGCCATTCCGTCTTGAACAGCATGAAACCGGCAAAGGAAAGCAGTCCTACCGCCAGGGATGAAACCTGATATGTGCGCGCCGGGATTCGTGCGAGTATGATCGATCCGACGAATGTACCGATCGTACGGGCCACATAATACAGACTGCAGGCGTAACTGCCACGTTCTATCGGCGTGCCGAAGGATTCCTGGAGATATTTCGGTACTGCGGAAATCAGTCCCACCTCAAATCCCACGCTCAGGAAAATCACCGAAAAGAACAGGATTATGTTTTTATCCTTGAACAGTGAAAAGACATTATGGTTACCCTGTTCGTACGAACTTTCCTTGATAGGCTTCATCAGCAGCCATATCCAGGAAACGGCAGTGAAAACGGCATAAATCGGAAATACGTATTTCCAGTCTCCGAACAGGCTGGCAGCGAGGCTTATAATTATCGGTCCGAGAGTTGACGCAATCGCCTTTATGAACTGGCCAAGGGTTATCATGGAGGTCAGCCGTCCGGACGGGGCGACATCAATCAGCAAAGGATTGAGGGATACCTGAAGCATGGTGTTCCCTATCCCAAGAAGGGCGAAGGCCACCAATGTCGCAGGGAAAGTGTAACTGAACAACGGCAGCATCATGCCCACAAAAGTCACAATGGCACTCAGAAGAACAATCTTTTTCCGCCCTTGACGGTTCATGAGCTGCCCTATCGGGATAGACAGGAATGCGAACCACAGGAACACCATCATCGGGATAAGATTGGCCACAGTGTCACTCAGGTGGAAATCCTGCTTGATATAGCTGACACTGACACCGGCTATATCAACAAATCCCATTACATAGAAACTGAACAGGACCGGCAGCAATACGCCGATATTGGATTTTTCTTTACCGTTTTCCATATTCACATTATTTACGGATGGCATCCTTCACCAGGTCGTTCACAATCTGGAAGTCCTCTTCTTCAAACGGGATATAGCGGACATCGTTCAGATGCGTGCCGTCTTTCTCCACAATAAGCATCAGCGTGTCAGGCGCCATGGCGATATTGTGCCAGACACCTTTGGGAACATCGTAAAGGACATCCGGTTTCAAGGCTTCCGCCTCGAACACCTTACCTGATGAATAGTCGGCGGTCAGCAATACCGCCGTTCCGTGAAGGAGAATGAACAATTCATCCGTTTCCCCGTGTATTTCCATGTTTTCCAGGTCATCCAGGTTGTGCTTGTCGCAGGTCGTCAGATATGCGACCTGCCAGCCTTCATGCATGGACAACGGCGAATAGCCTGTTTCAGTACATTCTGATATTCTGAGTTTTGACATGATCCTGTTATTCGTTTGCATTTCTCAAGTTCATTATTTCTTCATAGCGCCCGTACTTGCGGCCGGCGCTCACCAGAGCCCTCATGTTCTCTTCTGGAGTGTTCCGTCCCATCGCGCAACCCGAACTGATGAATATGTTCTCACCTTTTGTCTTCAGGATCATCTGTCTGACAGCCTCGTCAACCTGGTCCGGAGTTCCGAAAACCAAAGGATGGCTCGGGTCCACATTGCCCATCAGGACAGTGCTTGCAGGCACGGCCTTGCGGGCTTCGCCCATATCCATCTTCCAATCCACTTCGAGGATACGGGCACCCGTCTGCCCCATATCGGATATGATGGAGGTGCTGTCGCCACAGATGTGAATGGAGAAAGGAATGCCATAATCCTGGATTTCCCTGGTAAGGCGTTTTTCCGGCTCCAATGCGAAGTCCCTGTACATTTGAGGGGAGATCAGATTAGGACCGGCCAGAGAATCACCTATCGAGGTGGCATGGGCGCCTGCATCCTTCTGAGCCTTTGCAAATGCAAGGCTTACCTTGCGGCAGTATTCTATGACATCATCAATGACGGCCTTGTCCTCTGTCAAAAGATCCATCATGAACTGCGATGTGCCACGGAGAAGACAGGCGATGCTGAACGGGCCCTGGTCCGCCCTTCCCATGATGAACACATGATCGCCGATTCTCTCTTTAAGGATACGCGTGGCCTCCAGCCACTCGTTCAAGCGGCCTGATGACAGGATGTCCGGGACTTCCAGATCATACACATCCCTCAGGTCCTTCAAGAACGGCTCACTCTCATCGACAATGGCAGGCTCTTCATCCCGGTAGATCACCTTTGCGCCGATGGCCTCCGCAATCGAAGCATCATCAAAATCAATCACACAGCCATCATACCCATATTTTTCTTGTGAAATCATGTGGCATTCCGCCATACGTCTGCCGTTTGCATTCACATCGGCGATTCTCAAACCGGCAGTTTCAACAGCATACATGAAACATTGCGGTACAACAGGGAGCTGATCGGGAAGTCTGCCGTCCAAAACGGCTGTACAACGTTCCAGTGATGTCATTTCTTTCATATTGATATACGATTATGGTTGCTGACTGATTTACAATGACCTGCCATATATCCCATACGGAGACATATTGGCAGGCAAACTGTTTCCATGAAACAGGATAATATGGCTTCTATTCGAAGTTTATCTCATCCCTGTTGATGACGACCATAGGGCTGTCCCAGACAGGAAGCTTGCTTATCTTGATCTTGTTTCCCTTGCCGGCGCTCCTGATACATCCCCCGATATCATATACCGTTCCGGTTATCATGTCGACATACACGGGATCGCTGAGAGCGGGACAATCGACGGTCAGATTGACGGGCTCACGTTCTAGGGAATCAGTAGGACGCTCTCCTATGAACCAGAGGGCGAAGCCTATGACCTTGCCACCTTTCTTGAGGCCGAAACAGGTGATGTTCCTGGAAGCCTTGCTTTCCACATTGAAGAAGCCCGCTGACTTCACGTCATAGGTAAAGATGCTGGTCACGTTCTGGACTGCATGGAACTTCGGACGCAGATACTGCGGCTTGTTATAGAGGTTCATCCTGATAAGGCCGTAAGACTGCTGCATCCAACCGTAGTTGAGATCCACCATGGTGAAGACGCTGTATGGGACTCCTATGGCGAACTGGGAAAGCATCTGACGCAGGTCCCACTTTGACTGGCTGTACTCGTTCCACTCGATTGAATGCATCGCATGACCGTATTCAAGTTGTCCGGGACAACCTGTCTCGCCCTGGAGAAAAGGGATTTCCCTCCCGGCCGCTTTCTTCACGTCTTCGCGCATTTTGAGCGCTTCCGGGATAACGGTTTCAGGGACAGGATAATAGGCGTGATACGTGATGTAATCGACATTGTCGATGCAATCGAGTTCCTTCATGCGCTCTACAGCCTTGCACGCATAGCCGGAGTTAGGCCCGCAAAGAGCCAGTGCGCAGATCTTCACATCCTTGTCATACTTCCTGATAACATTGCTGGTATGCTGGAACAGGGTCGCATATACCTCAGGCTTGTTGCCATCGGGCTCGTTCCAGACCTCGTACATGGTCACCTTGCCCTTGTAGCGCTTCACGACCTCACCGACATACCTCTCCCATCCTTCCATGATCGGACCTTCCCCGAAGATGGAAGCGCCGAGATTATCTCCGTATGCGTCAGAATAAACGGGATTGCCGTAACACAGGCAGATCCAAGGCTTGATCCCCTGGGCAATGAGGCCGTCAACATGCTTGTCCAGCCATTCGAAGTTGTACTTGCCCATCTGAGGCTCGCACTTGGCCCAGCCGCTCTGAAGCCTTGCATACCCGACTCCGGTGAAGCCCATGAAATTCTTATACTCTTCGAAATCCGAGTAGTCACGGTCAAGGGTCTCGCTGCCGACAGACCACCAGGATTCCTTGTTTATGTCGGACTTGACGGGAACGATACGTCCAAGCTGCGGAAGCTGGGCGGGGTTGGCATTGAGCCTGTCCCAGGTAACGGAATTCCTGATTTCAGGCATATCCTGAGCGGGAAGGACGACACCAGTAAGGAAAAGTGCGGATGCAATGGTGGTTATCAGTTTCTTCATATCGTGTTATGGTGGTTGCCTATTTCTTTTTGAAGATTTTCAGAATCAGCCATATGATGATCCTGAAGAAGGCCAATACAGCATAGATTACCGCCGTGATGACGATTTCATAGCCGATGGTCTGGAATACCTCATAGAAAGGCTTGCCGTATTTTATGATGCCGACTATGTCTAATATGACTGCGGCCGCAAAGCATCCAAGAAGGATCAGAAGTTCCCTCCTGATGCTCTTTCCGGTTATGACAAGATCTTTCATACGCTAGAATTTCATGTAAGGTATCTTGTACTCTTCAGGGAAGCGGAGAGTTGTCTTCTCGTCCATGGCCTTGTTGCCGAGAAGGCAGAGAATAGTGGTTGTGTAAGCCTCCTCAACCACCGATGCCGCCTTCTCTCCCGTGATGCATGACTGGCAGAAAGCTTCCATGACGTCCTTCGAGCCGTCATTCACGACACCGACCATGCTTTCGCCAGAGGTGGTGGCTGTGGAGTTCTTCTCCATGATGGCATGAGGTATGGACTTGTTCATGAGTTCGGGACGCCAGCTCGGACCGGCGGTAGGGACAGCGGAGAAAACCCCGGTCCTGACCTCATTGAGAAGCTGCCGCACACCATACTGCGTATTGTCTTCTTCAAGGTAATAAATGCCCTTGGAGAGATCCACGGTGCCTTTGTGACCGAGGATCTGCTCTTCCATTCCGTTGTATTTATTGGAGATGAGTGACTCATATGCGATGTTGCGTCCGTCGGAGAACCTGTATGTCAGGCTGACCGAGTCATAGACTTCACGGCCATCCTTCCAATGGACAACATCACCGAATCCGGCCACCATCTCCGGGACTTTGCCCGCGACTATGGTGCAGACTTCAAGCTGGTGCGAAGCGAGCTCCGTCATCAGACCGGCCGAGTACTCCCTGTACAGGCGCCAATTGATCATGCGCTCAAGCTCCGGGGAAGGGACCTCACGGCGCCAGTCAGCATTTCGGAACCAGTGGCATCTGAAACCGACGACATCACCGATGAGACCGGTCTTGATCATCTGGAAGGCCTTGACATATTTCTCATCGTACATGCGCTGCAGGCAGTAGTAGAGAGCCTTGTCGCTGCCCTGATATGCGGCATAGACCTCCTTGCACTGCTCCATGGTGAGAGCCATGGCCTTCTCACAGAAGGTATGTTTGCCGGCTGCAAGGCTGTCTATGGTCATCTGTGCATGAAGGCCGAGAGGGGTGGCGATCACGACACCGTCGATATCCTTGTCTTCAAGCAGCTTGTGATAATCGGTATAGAGCTTCGCATCCGGCACGAGAGCGGCAGCAGCGTCAAGATTGACCTGATAT
This sequence comes from Candidatus Cryptobacteroides sp., assembly GCA_045600405.1. GTDB lineage: Bacteria > Bacteroidota > Bacteroidia > Bacteroidales > UBA932 > Cryptobacteroides. The sequence continues at coordinate 13,046 of JAZRXV010000009.1, read as the reverse complement.
GTGTCGCAGAGTGCGACTATCTTTGCGAATGGGATTTCCAGAAGATTGTGGATGTGATATTGTCCGCGTGAGCCTGTGCCTATCATTCCTATGCGGGCCAGACCGTTGGAGCGGACTTCCATGAGTTTTTCAGGCGTGCAGGAGACCAGCCATGGCGTCGCAGAAAGCAGCATGCTGCCCCCCGCCACATAACCAAGGCTCTTTATGAATTTCCTGAGCCCGAGATCAACATTTTCTTTATTTTCCATTTGGTATGGTTGACAAGCCTAAAATTTCTGCAATTTCGTTATTTTCCTTAATAAACGCAATATTTTTTTCGTCTGCTATCATCACAGCCGTGCTTGCTATTTCAGCTGTCAGAGGGTCGGGGGACAGGATTGTCACGAGTTTCCGTCCGGTCACCGGCAAGCCATTGCGAGGATCGGTGATGTGCCCATCATATCCCGGTTGGTTGCCGGATGTGGACATGGACATATCCACCAGCTCGATTTCCCTGATCAACGCACCGGAGAAAGGATCCCTGACACCGACTTTCCAGCAATCTCCGTAAGGATGATGTCCGAGGGCCATTATCGAGCTGCCGCCGAAATCAATGTATGCTGTGGTGATTCCGGCCTCCAGCAGCATCTCTTTATACTTTTTGAGAAGATATCCTTTCCCGATGCCGCCGAAATCAAGATTTCCCCCGCGCAGGTCGATAATCGAGCGCTCTTCATCCAGGGCGTTCCCCCAGTCGACAGTCCCACGTCCGATATCGAAAAGGCCTCCGGTGCTTTTTCTGAAATGCTCGCATTCGGAGATGATTCCTGACATTTCGGGAGATAACGGGGACACACCCGCGGAATTGATACGTGACACCTCACTTTCCGGATCGAAGCGGTTCATCATGGACTGCAGTCTCCCGGCAGTCCCGCACATGCGCTCCCAGAGAGCAGCGCACAGATTTTCCTCAACTCCTGTCAGCAGGACCTCCAGCCTGGTGCCCATTATCAGAGGTACGAAGCCATGGAATATCCTGCCTTCACGGAAGTATTCGTGCTCGGAGACAATCATATGACGGAGGCATATCAGGCCATTATCCTGTCAAGCCAGCCGGCCATGACGGATTGTGCGCGCGAGAGGGGCCTGCCGAGAATTTTGTCAATAAGGACGCAGGCAGCGAATATCGCAAGCGAAAACAACAGGAGCACACCTATCTCTCCGCAGATGGACAGAGATCCGGAATCGATCCCGAGAGTGATGGGCTTGAGCACCCTGTCGATCACCACCTGGTTGCGGTGGATAAGATATGTCGCGAAAGTTGAGGCCGCTATCGTGTTGACGGCCTTGCTCTGGAAGTTCATCTTCCCGAAAAGGAAGAATGCCAGGACGGCGTTGACAATGAGGATAGGACTGTTGTAAGGATACGCGAGTTTCCACAAGGTGTTGCCGAACCAGGTGCCCGTGAAATGCCGGTGTACGACGACGAGGGCAATGTTGAGGGTGAAGAATGCGAGGGCGATCCAGGAGGCCTTCCACTTGCTCCAGATATCGTAAGAATCACGCAGTACGCTGCCCAGGGAATAAAGGAAGAAGAAGTTGATTATGTTCTTTCCAACGGTCACGGAATTGTCCACGCCGTTGTAGCCCACATACAGGGAGATGATACCTGACACCAACAGCAGATACATCTTGTTCTTCCGTGAGGAACCGATGAACCCGTTGACCATCGGAGCGAGGAGGTAAAGCCAGATATAGGTCCTGAGGAACCAGTACGGTCCTTTGGAGAGGAACTGGAAACTCGGGATGACGGATTTCCATTTCTCAGCACTGCTCAGCCCGTCTTTCAATATCAGATTGTCAATCAGGGCGAGAGGGACGAAGTACACGAAACCCATCAGCACCAGTCTCGCGAATCCTTTCGTCGAGGCCCTGATGCCGAAATATCCACTGACAAGCACGAACAGGATTACGCCGATATGCAGTGCCAGCTGGAAAGAGCGCCAGAAAGGTATATCCGGATTGGCCGGAGCGACGATGAAGAACACGAGATGGTAAAAGACAATCATGAACATGCTCGCTATGCGCAAGAGTTCGAAATTGCTTTGTCTCACCATTCCTGCAGTGGTTCCATCCATGATTATTCTACGTCAGGGAAGATGCCTGAAGGTATCTTGCCGGTCCAGGTAGCCGGGGCCTCAAGACCCAGGGCATATGCGGAAATCATCGGGATATCCTGGATCTCGGCATCGACGATCTGTGAACCTTTCTCCACAGTCTTGCCATGGACGCCCATGAATACCATACGCTCAGCAGGGGTATCGCCACCGTGGCTGCCCCCTGGTGTACCGCCGTGATCCGCCGCGACAATCAGGAGCGTCTCATCAAGAATTCCCTTTTCCTCGAGTTTCGCATATATCTGTCCGAGAAGTTCATCAACTGCCGTAAGGGCCTCGAGATGACCTTCAGTGCCATACCCGTTGCGATGTCCCGCACCATCGACAGAATCAAACTGCAGGAAAAGAACGGTAGGATCGTTCGCATCGAGATAATCTATGACCTGCGCAGCGACCTCAGGATCACTGCCTGTACCTTCAACCACCCCAAGATTGGACTCGATAATGCCGATGTTGATAGGATTCCAATGGCAGAATGAAGCAAGTTTCGCATCCGGATCCGCCTCCTTCGCCACCCTGAGGATGGAAGGGTACTTGCTATCGACATCGTACGCTTTCTCAGACACTATGCCATTGGTCAGCTGGTGGAGTTCGGGCAGGACTCCCAGGAGCATGGAGCCCCAGCACTCCGCACTGATCGTAGGGAAACTGGTCTTGGTGGTGCTGGAATATGCTCCTTCGGAGAACATCTTCCAAGTGTTAGGGGTCACATCTTCACTGAACCATGCGCCGGCGCCGTCAACACCGAGGATCATAACATGCTTATATGCGCCCTTTGAATTCGGAGTACAGGATAATGCGGCAAACAATGCGACTGCCGCTATCGCGATTCTTGCTATAGTTTTCATATTTCAAAGTTAACTATTTTTCTCAAATTGGAACCTGAAACAGGAACTTACCATCGGTCCATGGGATGTCAGTATCGTAGTCGAGAAATAGCCGGGTCAGCAAAAATAACGTCCCGGACGCCTCATCGGTTAAGCCAGACCGTCATCTGACCGTCTCCCCTATTATTCCACACACAATAAGGGACGGCGGTAAGTCGACCGTCGGAAAGTGTCACTACTCCGCCAAGGAGTTCCGGGTCGAAGGAAGGCTTGAAAGCTTTGGTCTTGCTGATAAGGATCTCGGCTGCGTTGGCTCCAAGACTCGATCCATCAGGATGAGGTTCGAGAATCTTTCCATTATCGGCTTCCTCGAAGCAATATACAATCGGCCCGCGCTCGATCGCGACGAAGCCCCTGTCCGCTTCCACCTTCTCATTCGCCACGACTTCGCGTACGGGCATAGGCAGCTCAATGCTTACTACATCGCCGTCCTTCCACTTTCTTTCCACACTGGCATATCCGTCCACAATCCGATATTCTACGGCTTGCCCGTTCACCTTCACAATGACTCCATCAGAAGAAGGATCCAAGTAACTGTACAGGTCTCCCGGGAGAGGTTTTCCCTGCGCCCATAAAGGGATGCGCATGCGCATGGCGAAACGGGCGGGACGGTCAAGCCCTATCCTGGTCGAGACAAGCCCTTCCCAAGGATAACCGGTTTCCTGATTGAGGCGCACTACAGTATTTCCAACGGTGATGTCGGCGTTGTTTGTGACATAAAGATTCTCATATATGGCATTCTCCGAAGCGGCATAGACATAACCGGAGATTGAAGACATGAAGCGGACGTCGTTGGAAGGACAGCAGCTGCAGCTGAACCATTCGGAGCGTCCCGGCGCACCCTTGTTGAAGGAAGACACTCCATCCGCAATCATAGGATTAGGATAGAAGAAATGGGTTCCGTCAAGTGATATGCCCGCGATCAGAGCATTATAGAGAATGCGCTCAAGGACATCGACATACTTGGACTCTCCGTGAAGGAGGAACATCCTCTGGTTCCAATACACACCCGCAATTGCCGCGCAGGTCTCACAGTATGACGCATTCGGAAGCTCATAATCCTCACCATAAGATTCTCCCGCATAACGGGCTCCAAGACCGCCCGTGACATATATCTTGCGGCTGACGACATTGTCCCAAAGGGTATCGACAGCGGCCGAGTACCCGGGATCGTCTAGAAGGATGGCGGCATCAGTCATTGCGGTGTAGAGGTAGTTCGCGCGGACAGCATGCCCTCTCGCATATTTCTGCTGCACGACAGGCTCATCATCCTGATAATATGGATTATAGTTGAAGATACCCGTACCTCTGCGGTCCATGAAAAGTTTGGCAAGTTCAGCGTATTTCGACTCACCTGTGACGCGTGCCAGCTTCAGGAGCCCGATTTCGATTTCCTCGTGACCGGGAATGGCAACCGTTTTGCCGGGGCCGAAGTTTTCATAGATATGGTCAGCGCTCTTGAGGGCCACATTAAGGAAATTGTCCTGCCCGGTCGCGATATGGTGGGCGACCGCCGCCTCATACATATGCCCCATATTGTAGAATTCGTGACTCTCGACAAGATGGTCATAACGCTCCTTGGTGTAACTGCAATTGACCCAGGTGTAATCGCGCGCATCAAGCTGGAGAGCCGTATAGAGATATCCGTCGTCACATTGCGCCGCCGCGATAAGGCTGATTATCTCATCCATCCGCTTCAGCAGGGCTTCATCATGATTGACATTGTAGGTGAAGGACATGCCCTCCAGAACCTTATAGACGTCGCTGTCGTCGAAGCCCCAGGCTCCACGCCACCTGCCATCCTCCAGACCTGCGGCAAATTTGAAGTTATCTATCCGTCCCTCGCTCTCGCATTTCTTCAGGGCATGAGGAATCGTAACTTCCGAGTTTGTCTTCACTCTGGGACTCCAGAAGTTGTCAGCAATTTCGACTTTTGTAAAATCCACAGCTTCCAAAGCACCTTTTGACGGAGATTGTGAGCAAGATGACAACAGGATGACAGGAATAGATAGCAGCGCAATTTTCGGAATTGTCATAGCTTATTGATTATCATTACCAAACATTATCTTCAAAACGTCCACCTTTTTGGGGTGGACGCATCAGTTACCCGGCTCCGGGCTGTACGGATTTACTTCATTGCGTGCTTGTATCCCTGGATCTTGTTCCACTCACCGCGGGTGAAATCAGGAACTTCTACAGGAATGTTGCCGTTCTTGATTGAGATCTCGCCGAGTTCGCCGACACAGCACCATTCAGCGGTGTCGTATACGTCGATATCAAGAGGAAGGCCATTGTGCAGGCAATATACAAGACGGTAGTCCATGATGAAGTCCATTCCGCCGTGTCCGCCGTCCTTCTTGGCGGCCTCTACAAGCTCGTCGGTGAGGATAGGGTGCTGATACTCCTTGTTGACCTGCTCAAGCTCGTCAGGAGTCAGGAAGGCTTCCGCATCGTGGCCGTTGATATTGAGGGCGAAGTTATTATTATAATATTTATTCGCGAAGCCGTTGAGACCCGTGATCTGGAACATGCGGCTGTATGGGCGTGATATGGTAACCTGATGCTCAAGAAGGATGGTCTTGCCCTTTTCGGTGGAGATAAGGGTGCAGGTATTGTCACCGTTCTGATAGTCATATTTGCCCTGACCGTAACGCTTGTCAGCAAGCTGCTGGCCGCGGAACGCAGCGGTCTCCATAGCTACGAGGGTTTTGAGTTTGTCGCCGCGATGGATGTTCATGCACTGTGCGACGGGACCGAGGCCGTGGGTAGGGTATACATCTCCCTTGTGGTCTCTGTTGAATGCCATTCTCCAGTCATCAGTGTAGTAGTCCCAGTACGGGTCGAGGTTATGCTGGTAAGCGCCCTCACCATGGGTGATTTCTCCGAGCATGCCCTTCTGAACGAGGTTGAGAGTTGTGAGTTCGAAGAAATCGTAGCAGCAGTTCTCGATGATGCCGCAGTGCTTCTTGACGCGCTCCGCCGTATTTACCAGAGCCCAGCATTCTTCAATGCTGGTAGCGGTAGGAACTTCGGTGATAGCGTGCTTGCCGTGCTCAAGGGCGTAAAGAGCGACCGGGGTGTGCATCTTCCAATCGGTAACGACATAAACGAGGTCGATGTCATCGCGTTCGCAGAGCTGCTTGTAGCCTTCTTCGCCCCAATAGCCTGCAGGCTCGGGAAGACCGGCTTCTACTACCATCTTCTGGTTGGCCTTCACTTTGTCTTCATACTTGTCGCATACAGCCACGATCCTGACCCCTTCAAGCTTTGTCCAGCGTTCGACTGCACCGGTACCACGGCCGCCGACACCGACGAAACCTACGCGAACGGTGTCGATAGGGTCACATGCGAACTGAAGCATGGACTGCTGGTCGGCAGGACGTGGAGGAATGTTGAAGACGACTTTGCCGTCTTTGATAGCATAGCCATATTCGGGAATGGGCTTTTCGCTGTTACAGGCGACTGCCATGATTGCAGCGGCTGCAAGAATAAGTAATTTTTTCATATAGCATTTATTGGTTGGTTATTTGCACAATGTGGGGGGAGGGACAGCCTTTTTCTTCTCAAATCAGGCTCTATTCATCACATTCAGTAAAGTTATGAAAAATCTATGGGCAGACAAAGTGATGAGTCATAGTTTTTGACCATATCATAAAAAATGGCCTTGAATAACTTCGAAGCGCGACGCATAGAGCTTGGCAAAGCACATGGGATACAGGTTGAATATTGTCAATTAATATTTATCTTTGGAGTACGTTGCACTTCAAAGTAGAATCCACGCTATTATGAAAGAAAAGAAACAGTGTTATGACCGCAGACAGTTCCTTTGTAACTTCTGCATTATGTCAGGAGCCGCCATCGTTGCTCCCGGATTGGTTTCCTGCTCCCCTTCAACCGGAAACAAGAAGAAAAACAGTCTACCTAAGGTAAAAGTCATCTTTGGACTTCTCGATGACGTCCAGGTCAAGCCTGACTGGCCGAACATCGGTTACGATATGCGTCCTGAAATGAAGGCCGTGATGGATTCTCTGAACGCTGCTGTTCCTGATGTGGAGTTTGTGCCGGCCAAGGCTGCCATTACGGAAGAAGCCACGACTATCGTTACCGAGGATAACGCCAATGGGGATATCGCCGGCTATTTCGTGATGCAGATGAACATCGGAGTCGACATCATCAGCACCATTCTGGAAAACACGGAGAAACCCGTTCTCTATACGCTTATGCCTTATGGCGGTGATGGAATGTGGGTGCAGCGTACAGCCAGACATATCCGTGCAGGTCAGAAGAATTTCGAATACATGACCGCCGTGGATTTCCAATATGTACTCAAGGTCGCCGCAGCCTTCTCCAAACTGAACGGAGGCGGCACGGAAGATGTGATAAAGGCAGCCCGCGAGATCCGCCTGCAGCTGACTCCAACTGTCTGCAAGGCTCAGAAGCGCGAGGACAAACTGACGCTGCTCTCCCCCGATGAGACCCTGAAGAGAATGAACGGAATGAAGATATTGTCCGTGGAGAACCCTGTCGGCGACGACTACAGGCAGAAAGTAAAAGAAGCCTTTGGGGTAGATATCATCGTGGTAAAGCTCGACGAGGTGAACAGCGAAAGCGGTAAAGTGGATAACACGAAGGCCAGACAGCTGGCCGACTCGTGGAAGAAGGGTGCTGACAGCATCAAAGATGCTTCGGACGACACGATATTCAATGCAGCCCGTCTCTACTATGCAATGAAAAGCCTGTTGAAAAAGCACGGCGCCCAGGCTATTACCATCAACTGTCTGGGAGGCGTATATACAAAGAAGCTGTGTGCATATCCTTGTCTGGGATTCATGCAGCTGCAGGATGAAGGACTGCTGGGAATCTGCGAAAATGATGTGGATTCCACCCTCACCATGATGGCTTTCAACATCATGACAGGCCGTATGGGGTATGTGTCTGACCCTGTGATGGATGCACCGACACGCTCCGTCATCTATACCCACTGTGTTTCCACCCGCAAACTTTTGGGTCAGGATGGCCCTACCCTGCCATACGAGATCATGAGCCATTCGGAAGACCGCGACGGAGCGTCCGTGCGTGCCACCGTTCCTGTCGGCTATCCTCTGACTACAGTAAAGTTCAATAGTTACAAGAAACTCATGGCCATCCATACAGCTACGGTCACAGGCAACTCCCGCGATGACCGTGCCTGCCGGACCAAGATCATAGCCGAGGTGGATGGTGACTACGAGAAGCTGTACCGGCAATGGGACGAGTTCATCTGGCATCGTGTCACATTCTTCGGGGATTTCGCAAAGGAAGCCGTCGCATTGGCTGAGAAAATCGGCTACGAAGTCCGTTGGGAATGTTGATGGAAGTCCAGTCTCCGCCTCAACTCCAACCCACTATCATTGCGTTGTTTTCGGGAATATTCCCATCTCTACACAACAATCAATGAAGTGTACTCTTGGCCTTTGACGGTTTCTTGAAACCATTGATGTAGTTCCTAAGGAACGTGGCGTTAATGCCGGCACGCTTGGCGAATTCGGCGATGTTGATCTCCTTGTGACTGAGGAAAAATTCCTGGAGAGGAGTTGGGACGGCGTCGTAATACCCGAAACTCTCGAACGAGATATCCTCATCCAAGTTCCTCCAATGGAGACCGTCGAAGCCGACGGTGTATTTCTGCCTTTCCTCATCTGATGCGCCCTTCAATGCAGGATACCAGAGAAGGGACTGCTTCAAAGTCCTTCCCTTTTCGTCCGTTGCATATATGAACTCAGCATCGAATCGGACGTCTTTCAATTTCATAGTTGCAAATATGGGTATTATTTTAATCCCCCAATAGAGTCATTCTTTTCTTCAAAGAATGACTCCAAAATACCCAAGTATTACCCAAGTCAATACGCTCATAGCCCATTTTCGGGGAAACGAAAACTGGCAGCCCGAAGGCTGCCTGTTCCGTTTCTATCAGCTGCTTTCCCGTTAATATATTCAATCGGGCTGTCAGAGGCTGTCGCCGAAGTCTTTCTTGAACTTCTCTGCCAGTTCCTCCTGCCAGTAGCCTATCTCCTTCATCCTTCCGAAGAAGAAGCGGAGCACCTCAGGCTCCTCGGTCCACTCCAGGCCACCAATGAGCTTGCGATTGTCCCAGAGCCACTTGACGCGGTCAGCAACATACTTTATCTGCGATAGAGTGAACACGCGGCGTGGCACTGCCAGCCTGAGCAGTTCCAGCGCAGCGAATGGCTCCGTACCGTCCGGTTCACGCTGCTCCGACATCGTTCCGCGCTCCATACCTCTGATACCCCCGGCAATGAAGAGCGCCGCCCCCACTGCTGCAGCCGGGTACTGGTTGTGCGGAAGATCAGGGCAGAACTCGCCCGCATTGAGATGGCACCCCAGTCCGCCAGCAGGCAGGATGACCGGCACTCCGTACGAATCAAGTTCCTTGGCGAGGTATCCGATGAATTCCGGTCCCTGGTTGATGTATTCTATGTCAAGCGACTCGTAGAGGCCCTGAGCCAGTGCCTCCATAGTGCGCACATCCATACCTCCGTAGGTGAGGAATCCCTCGTACAGCGGCACGAATGCCATCATTTCCCTGGTGTACTTTGCATCCTTGCTTGTAATGATCGCGCCTTTCGAGAAACTCAATTTGCGCGCGGAGAAGTACACAATGTCGAAATGATCTGCCAGCAGGTGGTAAATCTCCTTGACATCCATATATTTGCAGCGCGCTTCACGGGTCTTCATGAAGTAAACGTTGTCCTGGAGCAGGGATGCATCGAGGACCGACTTCACTCCCGCCTCGTGGCAGATGTCAGTGACAGCGAGCATATTTTCAAGGCTGACGGGCTGACCTCCGATAAGGTTGGTGCCCGACTCTACACGGACGAATGCAACGTTCTCGGCTCCAATCTCATCGATCCTGTTCTTGAGACGTGCCAGGTCGAAATTACCCTTGAACGGATCATCGGTCTGAGGGAGCAGTCCCTTAGGGTCGACGAGCTCTTCCACAGTTCCGCCCAGACGGGTGATATGGGCCTTGGTAGTAGTGAAGTGGAAATTCATCAGGGCCACCTTGCCGGGGGTTATGTAGGCTTCAGCGAGGATATTCTCAGCTGCGCGTCCCTGATGGGCTGGAAGCACGTTGTCGGTGCCGAAAACTTCCTTCACGGCTTTCTTGACTCTGAGGAATGTTGCGGATCCGGCATAGGCATCATCGGCCTGCATCATTGCCGCAAACTGAAGATCGGACATCGCATTGACGCCTGAGTCCGTAAGCATATCAATAAAGACATCGCTGTTCTGGAGTAGGAATGTGTTGTTGCCGGCATCCTGCATCCGCCTCAACCTCTCTTCGACAGGAAGCAGGCTGAGCTTCTGAACCATTCTGACCTTGTGCATTTCCAGCGGAACCTGATTCTCGCTCTTGTAAAATTTGACTGCCATAATATAAGAATTTTAGTTTGTTCCAGTGTTTCTGCTGCCAAAAGTAGGTGTTACAAGTGGATATAGTGGGATACATCTTACCGAATAATATACCATTTTTACCGATAACGGATTTTTATACCATTATCACCTACCATAATCAAAGATAATTAGTTATTTTCGCACAAAAAGATACCAATATCCATAAGAAGAAGTAACAAAAATCACCGGCATATGATAAGAAAGATTGAGAACATAGACCAATTCAACAGGTTCTTCGGGCAGGCGACGCTCCATCCCCACGTTAGTGTGGTGGATCTGAGCCGCGCGGATCTCAGCCTTTTCTCACCCACGGATTTCGGAATGTACTGCGTGATCCTGCTTGATTCCGAATTTGGCGGAATATTCCTGCGTGGCTCCAGCATCAGCTATGGAGCCGGCTCCATCATTACGATGAAGCCCGGTGATACCATATCAGCCGATATCAGTACAGCCGTCCGCCCGAAAGGCAGGATACTTGCCTTCCACCAGGAACTCATAGCAGACACCGGTCTCGGGCGCGATTTCTATATGTTCAATTTCTTCGATTACGATGTGTCGGAGGCCCTGGAGCTCAATGAGACAGAACGCCGGGTGATGATGAACTGCTTTGCCAACATCAGCAGCGAACTCTATGCCCCGGATGACGAGTTCACCGGTCATATGCTGCGCCTTGGCATAGGACAGCTGCTGAGCTACTGCCGACGTTACTACGACCGCCAGTTCGACATCCGCAAACTCAAGAACAATGATTTCATCATAAAACTGGAAAGCCTCCTCAACAACTACATCGGCGCATCCGAGATGTCCAGCATGCATGGACAGCCGACAGTCGCATGGTGTGCCGGGCAGTTCAACCTTTCTCCGAACTATTTCGGTGAAATGGTCAAGCGACATACACATATCACAGCCCAGGAATACATCCAGGGCAAACTTCTTGAGAAAGCGAAAGCAATGCTGCTGCATTCGGACCAGCCGGTCAACGAAATCGCCGAGCAGCTTGGCTTCGCCTACTCCAACCATTTCACGCGCTTCTTCCGGACCAAGACAGGTATGTCGCCGTCCGATTACCGGAAGAAAGGATGATTATTTCAAGGATAAATGAAAAATTTTGCAGTAATTTAGAACCTGTTTTTACTGGTTTCCGAGAAGCCAGTCAACAACTATAAACTTGTTTATTCTGTGGCCTTCGTATTCTTCAACGCCTCGCTCGGAGAGTGAGAGCAGTGTCAGGTTTTCGCATTTCAGGAGTTCGGCGCCTTTCTTCAGTCCACCCAGTTCACGTGTTCTAGTTGTCCGCTTGTCCATTTTAAGAGTGACCTGAATCAGTTCCAGAACTTTCGTCTTGTCCACTATGATGAAGTCAACCTCGAAATTATCCCGGTAGTAGAACACGTTGATGTTTTCACCTTTATATCTCCTGAGAAGTTCGATATAGACTATGTTCTCGAGCCTGAAGCCGAGATTGTCCGAAGTCAGGGTATCCACCCTGTCCGACTGGAAGGCAACATCAACCAGATATGACTTCTCGCCTCTGATACGCTGGGCACTCTTGAAAGAGAACTTATGAATGCCCTGGAACAGGAACGCCTGCTTCATGTATGAATAATAATTCTCTGCTGTGTGGTCAGATCCAAAGCCGAATTTCTCAGCAAGGTTGGACGGCACGACCTCCTGGCAGAAGTTGTCTATCATGTAGTTCGCCATCTTTTCCAAAGCGTCCACGTAACGCACATGGAAGCGCTTTGCAATATCCTTCCTGATAATGGCGGTCAACAATGATGACATATACTTGCGCTGGTTCTTCAACTTGAAGGTCTCCGGGAATCCTCCTTTCCTCATGTACTCGTCGAAAGCTGTCTTTATGAAAGCCTGGTTCCTGGTAGTAAGGTCCTTGGTGTCCAGTCCTTTCATATGGCAGTACTCCTCAAAACTGAACGGAAACAGAGGAATCTCATTGTACCTGCCGGTCAGATGAGTAGTAAGGTCACTGCTCAGAAGTTTCGCGTTAGATCCTGTAAGAATGATATGTATCCCCTGACGGAGCAGTTTGTTCACCCAAAGATGCCATCCTGTAACATTCTGCACCTCATCCAGGAATAGGTAGTCGAAATCCCCATAGACCATGTAGGCAGCTTCCAGAACAGTCTTCAGATCCTTCTTGGTAAGGTCCATGAGTTCCTCGTCATCGAAATCCACATAACCGAAGTTCTTTCCGGATTCCTTGAGGACTTTGAGGCAGAGCATAGACTTGCCGCTACGCCTGACTCCGATGGCAACCTGGGCAAGGTCGCTGTCAAGATCAAACTGCGCTATTTCCGGAATTTCAAAGCAGCAAACTGCGCTAAAAGCAAGAGCCCTTTCATGGAATTTATTGCCCCTGTACCGCGCGCGAGAAGCGGAATGTACCATCATGCAAAACCATATCCGGAGAGTCCGTCGCATAACTGTAACGCAGGGTATTGATTTCCTCTGCCTGAGTGAACTGAGCTATCGTTTCGGCATAATAGAACGACAACAGATCATACCAGCCGCTGAAATCCGCATCCAG
>JAZRXV010000008.1:0-6336 GCA_045600405.1 Candidatus Cryptobacteroides sp. | reverse complement strand
TATCATTCCTGAGGTGGAGGCTATCGCTACTCCGACCCTCGTCGAACTTGAGAAGGAGGGCTACACAGTCATTCCTACAGCAAATGCCGCTTTCCTTACAATGAACCGTGAGGGGATACGCAGGCTTGCTGCTGAGACGCTGGGACTGCCTACGTCATTCTACCGTTTTGCTGATGATTACGGCCAGTTCTGCGATGCAATCAAGGAGGTCGGCATCCCATGTGTCGTGAAGCCTATCATGAGCTCTTCCGGTCACGGTCAGAGTGTCATCAAGACAGCCGACGATATTGACAAGTCATGGGCGAATGCACAGGAAGGCGGACGTGCCGGAGCAGGACGTGTCATTGTCGAAAGATTCGTCGATTTTGATTATGAAATCACTCTCCTTACCGTGCGTCACAGTGCCGGAACCACCACGCTCGAGCCTGTCGGGCATCATCAGGTTGACGGAGACTACCGTGAATCATGGCAGCCTCAGCCTATGACTCCGTCCGCCATTGCAAAAGCCAGGGAGATTGCAATCAAGATCACCGATGCTCTTGGCGGTTATGGCATATTCGGAGTTGAAATGTTCATCAAGGGTGACGATGTCATTTTCAGCGAAGTATCACCACGCCCTCACGATACCGGAATGGTAACCATGATTTCCCAGGACCTTTCCGAGTTCGGACTTCATGCAAGGGCCGTTCTCGGTCTGCCGATTCCGGAGATAAGATTCTTCGGTCCGAGCGCATCGAAGGCCATAGTCGTGGAAGGCGATACCGATGAGGTGGAGTTCTTCGATGTGGAAAAGGTACTTGAGGAGCCTGGCGTGCAGATCCGCTTCTTCGGAAAGCCGGAAGTGAAGGGGCACCGCCGCTTCGGTGTCATCCTCGCAACGGATGAGACAATAGAAAAAGCCCTCTCCAAAGTGGAAAGAGCTTATGCCAAGTTGGGAGTAAGGATACTGCCCCGCTAGTGCTTTAGATAATATGTCACGTATGTGACAACCCGTACCTTCTTGAGATGTGGGGTGTTGGAGTCCCTGTCCTCGATGCTGAAGGTACCCTGGGTGGCCGTCTTGATCTTTCCAAGGCGGCTTCCTGAGTCTTGGGCGAATTTCTTTGCAGCGGTCCTTGCGTTGGTCGTGGCTTCCTCTATCATTTCAGGCTTGATGTCATTGAGGGCCTCGAACTTGAATTGTGTCTGGTTTTCCCAGTCGTTCTGTGCAATAGCAATTCCCTGCTTCATGAGATCCGACTGTTTGCCCTGCAGAGTGAGGACAGCATCGATGTCCGAAGTGCAGACTGTTATGATGCTTGTGCTGAGGAAACGGTAAACGCGGTCATTGTTGCCGTATTCACTTGCGTATTTGTCGGAAATCTTGGGCGTGGATACGGTGATCTCTCCATCCTTTATGCCTCCGGCTTTCAGGAATGAGATGACCGCCTTGTCATTGCTCTCAGTCTGGGCCATTATGTCCGCCAGGTCGTTTGACATGACTTTGTAGCTGATAGGCCAGATGACCTTGTCGGCCTTGACCTCCCTTTCGCACAGGCCCTTGACATCCACGGTCCTGTCATAGGATTTGAGTTTTGTCACTGCTATCGGGAGCATCGCTCCGGCCAGCACTATCGCTGCTGCTATGATGATTGCTTTTTTCATGATGATAGGATTTCAAATGTATTACAAAGATAGGTGATTTCTTTCAAAAGCTATGCCTTTGCATATTTGTAAGGCATTGAGTAAATTTGAATGATATATCAACGATTCGGGGCATAGATGCACATGGAGAACACAGCGGACAAACCGAAACTCTGGAACGGGAACTATCTGAAGATATGGACGGGCAACTTCCTGATCCATTTCTCCTTCACCCTCATTGTCCCGCTTCTGCCATTATACCTTTCCGAAACTTTCGGGGCGAACAAGCAGACCATAGGGCTCTGTCTTGCCGGCTATACGGTCATGGCCCTGATAATACGCCCGTTCAGCGGGTATGTGGTTGACAATTTTCCAAGGAAGGTCGTGCTGCTTATATGCAATTTCTTTTTCTTCGCACTCTTCACAGGATATCTGGCAGCGGGTTCGATCACGATTTTTACCATATTCCGCACTTTGCACGGTGCTCCGTTCGGGGCAACCACCGTCGCTGCCAGCACTGTGGCCATAGACGTGCTTCCGAGTGAACGCAGGGCTGAAGGAATCGGCTATTACGGCCTCAGCAACAATCTCGCGACTGCGATAGGGCCGGTGGTGGCCATATACGTTCTTCAGGCTTTTTCGGGGAATTTCCAGGCACTCTTCTGGCTGTCCCTGCTTTTCTCTCTTTTCGGGTTGCTGCTGGATGCGACGATCAAACTCCCCAGGAGGGATTTCGTTCCTGAGAAAAAGGTCATATCGCTTGACCGTTTCTTCCTGTTGAAAGGATGGAAAGAGGCCCTTGCCATGCTGTGTTATGCCTTTTCATATGGCGTGATATCCACGTATGTGGCCATATATGGGAAAGAGGAACTCGGTATAACCAGCGGGACAGGATTGTTCTTCTCCCTTTTTGCGGTGGGCCTCATCGTATCCCGTCTTACGGGGGCTCATGCTCTCAGGCACAACCTTGTGAGCCGTAATGCCGGGATAGGAGTGGTGGTGGCGGCATGTGGATTCCTGCTGTTTGCCATGCTTCACAATCCGGTGGGGTATTATGGGGCGGCATTCGTGATAGGCATGGGTAACGGGCACATGTATCCGGCATTCCAGAATATGTTTATCAATCTGGCCCCGAACAGCCAGAGGGGGACCGCAAATTCATCTATCCTGACTTCATGGGATGCGGGAGTGGGTCTGGGGGTGCTTGCCGGCGGCCTTCTCTCCGAGCATCTCGGATACCATTGCGCCTTCTGGGCTGCCGCTGCTGTCAACTCATTGGGTATGGTTTATTACTTTCTGAGGGTCAGGGGGCATTTCGAGAGGAATAAATTGCGATAGCGGTGAATGTTGGTTATATTTGTAAAGAACACAATGTATTATTCATATGGCACAGATTATTGACGGAAAAGCCCTTTCACTGTCTCTCAAGGAAGAGATGAAAGGAAGGATACTCGAACTGGAAGGTCGTTTCGGCCGCAAGCCTTGTCTTGCAGTGATTATCGTAGGTGACAATCCCGCAAGCCGCTCTTATGTGCGCGGCAAGATCAAGGCCGCAGAGTTCGTGGGGATGGACAGCAGACTGGTGGAACTCCCGGAGGATATCTCCGAGTCCGCTTTGCTTGATACCATTGCTGACCTCAATGCCGAGGCCGTTGTGGACGGTGTGCTTGTCCAACTGCCTCTGCCAAAGCATATCGATGAGGACAGGGTTATTGATGCCATCTCAATCGAAAAGGATGTGGACGGATTCCATCCTCAGAACGTGTCCAATCTCTGGCTCGGACGCCCGTGTATCGTGCCGTGCACTCCTAAGGGCATAGTAAAGATGATCGAAACTACCGGTGTCGCGATTTCCGGCAAGAAGGCTGTGGTGGTGGGCCGTTCCAACATAGTAGGCAAGCCTGTTGCAAAGCTCCTGCTGGACCGCAACGCCACTGTGACCATCGCCCATTCCCGCACGGCGGACCTTAAGGCGGAATGCCTTGAGGCGGATATCCTTGTTGCCGCAGTCGGACGTCCAGAGATGATCAAGGGGGATATGGTCAAGCCAGGTGCCGTGGTGATCGATGTCGGTATCAACCGTATTCCGCTTGTCAAGGAGGACGGAAGCGAGGGCTCGCGTCTTGTGGGTGATGTCGATTTCGCATCCGCATCCGAGGTCGCGTCCTTCATAACCCCTGTCCCGGGTGGTGTGGGTCCAATGACCATTACCATGCTTATGGAGAACACCATAGAGTGTTTTCTCAACCGAGTGCAGTAATCGTTTCAGTCATTTATGATGTTTATCAGCCGGCAGCCCTCCAGGGACAGACGATGCCCCTTGCGGGGAAATGTCCCTGGAGGGCTGTCGGCTGATAAACCTATACGATGCCTCAAGCGGGAAAGTGCATATTGAGGACATTGTGATGGCTGGTGCATTATCAACTATAAGGCAAATGAAAAGAATTATCGTATTGATTGCGCTGGCAGTGCTTGCCTTTACACATGCCTCCGCACAGAACAAGCCCTTCTCCAAGGGAGGCGCAGATGAACAGACCCCGTCAAAGTCGGAATATTTTTCCTGGATAGAACATACCTGGGAGGGGCCTACGGAAAAGCAGGCTATCGCCGATCTCAATTTCTTCAAGTATCTGAAGGATAACTACGGCATGCAGCTTGACATCTTTGCCTTCGATGCCGGTACGATCGACGGTCGTAACGGCTATGGGTACTATAAGTCGGGACGTGCCGCAAGGCATTTCCCGAACGGCTTCGGTGCTGTTGCCGATCTGTCCCGTTCCATGGGGACAGGTCTCGGCATGTGGTCAGGGCCTGACGGCTTCGGAGACACTGCGGAAGATGCGCGGAAACGCTCCGGGATGTATATCGATCTCGTCCGCAACTATAATTTCAAATTATTGAAACTCGATGCCTGCTGCGGTCTTCTCCGTCCAAGCCGGTACAGGGAATTCAATGCCATGATGGACAGCATCAGGGTGATGGTGCCGGATTTTGTGGTGCTCAACCATCGTCTCGACCTGGGAGAGGGGACTGCACATTCCACCACCTACCTGCTTGGCGGTGCTGAAACCTATGTGGATATCCACATGAAGAATTATTGCACCGCTCCTCATCATCGTGCCGGGAATCTTGCCAGGGAAAACACTCCGGGGCTTACGCGTCTGAGCGAGGACCACGGTGTCTGTTTCTCTTCCTTCCTTGACGCATGGGACGACGACCTTATCCTGCAGGCATTCTGCCGCAACCTCATACTTGCCCCTGAAATCTATGGCAGTCCATGGTTCCTGCGTGAGGACGAACTGCCTTACCTGGCATACATATTCAATCTTCACAAGGATTATAACAGTATCCTCGTAAATGGTATGGATCTGCCCGAAGAGCAGTACGGCCCGCACTGTGTCAGCCGTGGAGACGGCAATACGCGGTTCATAACGCTGCGCAATCTTTCATGGGAGACGCGCTCGTTCACTGTGGACCTGGATTCCAGTATCGGACTCGCCGATAACGGAAAGAAGGTGAAGGCACGCCTGTACCATCCATGCATAGAAGACAAGGGCGATTACGGATATGGCGGTAGTGTCGAGGTCAGCGTGGAGCCTTTCAGGGTTGCGCTCATCAAGCTTACCAATGTCCCGGAAACCGACAATCTCCTCATCAGCGGTGTGCCATACCGTATAGTGAATGACCGTGTGGGGGATGTCAGGAGCG
This sequence comes from Candidatus Cryptobacteroides sp., assembly GCA_045600405.1. Taxonomy (GTDB): domain Bacteria; phylum Bacteroidota; class Bacteroidia; order Bacteroidales; family UBA932; genus Cryptobacteroides. The sequence goes on along the minus strand of JAZRXV010000008.1, from coordinate 1,005 downwards.
TCAAGTTGTTGGGCGAGCCGGGCAAGGAGTACGATGTCCGCATCACACACGGTAAGGCAACGAAGAGGCATTTCAAGTTCGTCCCGGAAGGGGAGCCGTTGCACCATAGCGCCAACCGTTATATCACCACCCTTGAGCCTTGCGATATCCCTGATGATATGGAATCCATATATTATGCTTCCGTCTACTCGGCGAGCAATGATTGTCTGGAGGCTCAGGCGGTAAGACGTTCCGGCCCTACGTCGATTCCGGAGCAGCAGGCTGCACGGGATGGATTCTTCAACCAGTTCATCTATCTCAACAGGGAGGTGGACAGCCGTTTTGCTTTCGACGGGAATCCTGAGACGGCTTATTCGCTGAATCAGAGGGATCCGAAAGTGTCTCCATGGAATGTGGCCTTCCTGGTGGATCTGGGCAGCGTCCATAAAGTGGACAGCCTGACATTCGACACGTTTGACTGGTATTCGCTTCAGCCTTACAGTTATGAGGAGGGATCGTTCTTCTATGTCTCCGATGATTTGGCCCGGTGGACCAGACTTCCGTTCACACCGGCACTGCATTCAGTGCTGGACTGCTCCGCTGCAGGTCCGTTCAGATATGTACGTCTGGAAAGTTCGCCTCTCCGCGTTTCGGAGTTCAATGCATATCAGGACGGAAAGGCTCTTGACCGTGGTGATTGGACGGCGAACAACAGTTTCTATCCATACTATGGGTCCTGTCTGAGGACGAAGGCGGCCTGGTCGGGCTCGTTCACTCTGGACGAGATACCGCAGGGATCTTATCTCTGCGTTGCCGTCAATGGCCATACCGGTACCGACGGTGTCTATGCCGGCTTCCGCATCAACGGCAAACCTGTCGGTTGTCCTGACAGGGCGCCGTCATATGTGTGCAATACCTGGGAGTCCGCTCTCGGGCATGTTGACGGCAATTATACCTTCTATCTGCCTCTGACTCCTGAGATGAAGGATGCCTTGTTCGAGCCTGTCGTGATGAGCGTGGCGGATG
>JAZRXV010000007.1:0-19213 GCA_045600405.1 Candidatus Cryptobacteroides sp. | reverse complement strand
AGGAATCCATCCCGAAACCTACCGTCTTGTAGCTTTCAAGGATATGTCAAACGAAGATGTATTCATCACCCGCTCCTGCGCCAACACCAAGGAGACCATCACCATTGACGGTGTTGAATATCCTCTCGTGAAGCTTGAGATCTCCAACACATCTCACCCTTTCTACACCGGCAAGACCAAGATCGTCGATACCGCCGGACGCGTTGATATGTTCTATCAGAGGTACAAGAGCAGAAAGAAATAATTTCTTTCTTACAAATAGGTACAGAAAGCGGGACTCGAGGAGTTCCGCTTTTCTTTTTTGCCGCGATTTCATATATTTGTGATATCTGAAATCAAAATTTACGGACATATGAGCACATCAGGAAAAATCCTCAGCTGGTTCATCGCCATCCTCCTTGTAGGAGGTGCCGTTGCCGGCTACTTCAAGTTTTATTTCCCCCTCACCTCCGAAGGTGTAAAAGCAGGAGAGCTCAACCAGCTCATGCACAAGGGATGGGTATGGAAGACCTACGAAGGCAGCCTCATCCAGACCGGCATCAAAAGCAACCAGACGACAGGAGGCATACAGTCCAACGAATTCGACTTCTCCGTCGTGGACAAGGAAGTGGCCGACTCACTCATGCACCTTACCGGGAAGATGGTACAGCTCAAATACAAGGAATATAACGGCATACTGCCATGGAGAGGGATGCAGAAGAAGATAGTTTATGAAATCCAGGCGGTTCTCGACGACAAATCCGGCATCACCCCTATTACAGAACTCCCTGTAGAATCGACTGTCCCGGTAGAAATCTAGCATATGTTTCCAATCATCACCACCATGGTCGCAACGATACTTGCGACCAATTCCCCTTCAAATCCTGACGGGAAGCTCCTCAGCGTAGATGTGTCCCAGTCACGTCAGGTCTATCCGAAAGTCGAACGCCTGTACTGGGCGCCGGATGGGAGCACGACAAAAGAAAACGCGCGCAAGGAACACAGGTGGGCACTTCCCGCCAGCGACAATCCTGAGATCAAATATGGCACAAGCGTCTCACGCAACGAGTTCGGCTGTGACAAGGGCGTCTTCCCTTCAAATGCCGGGGACAGGCTGGCTGTATACCGCAAGGATGAAAGCCGGGTCACCAGTTTCCCTCTCCTCGACATCACCACACGCACAGGAAGCCTGAAGACAGTGAAATACCCCATGAACGGGATGGATTCGGAATTGCTGTCACTATGCATCTGCGACACCCTCGGCCATGTCATCACCACCTTGCAGGTCGATGATTTCACGGAGGAAAGGTATCTCACCAACATCAGCTGGTCCCCTGATGACAAATACATATTCGTACATGTCCTCGACCGCAGCCAGCACCACATGCACCTCAATATGTACAGGTCCGACAGCGGCGCTTACGTAAGAACCATACTTACAGAGGACAATGACAAATGGACCGAGCCGAGATACCCAGTCCAATTCGTAAAAGGGACCTACCGTTTCATCTACAGCACGGACAACCGTGACGGATATTGGAGCATATACCTCTGCGATACGCTCGGAACCATACGCCGTCTCACCACGGCCCCGGCGGATATGGGGTACGTGGCCAATGACGGGAAATGGCTTTATTATACATCATCGGAGGTCTCCCCTGCCGAGAAACACCTTTTCCGCATCGACATAGGAAAGGCCGCCACAGGCAGGGATCTTACAAAGGCCAGGCTCGGGAAAGCGCAGCGCCTCACTCCGGATGAAGGATGGCACAACATCTCCATGAGCCCGGACCTGAGCAAGTTCATTGATATATACAGCTCATTCAACGTCCCTTCCGTCACCGATATACGCAACGCCGACGGCAGCCTCGTCGAGAGGGTGAACGTTGCCGAAGACCCGCTGAAGGAGTATGCAAAGTGCGAAGTCGAATTAGGTACCGTTAAATCCGCCGATGGCAAGTTTGACAATTATTACCGCTTGTTCAAACCTCTCGGATTCGACCCTGAAAAGAAATATCCGCTTATCGTTTACGTTTACGGCGGCCCTCATTCACAGATGGTCAATGACAGCTGGCTGGGCAGCGTCCGCATGTGGGAATACCTCATGGCGCAGAAAGGATATGTCGTATATGTGCAGGATAACCGGGGCACGGCAAGCCACGGGGCAGAATACGAAAAGGCCATCAACCGCCAGTGCGGACAGATTGAGATGGAGGACCAGATTGCCGGGCTGAATGCTCTCCTGGACCGTTCTCCTTGGATTGACAGGGACCGAATAGGCGTGCATGGCTGGAGTTACGGCGGATTCATGACCATTTCCCTTTTCACGAATTATCCCGACATCTTCAAGGTCGGTGTTGCGGGCGGTCCCGTCATAGACTGGAAATGGTATGAGGTCATGTACGGGGAAAGGTATATGGACACGCCGGAGACCAATCCGGAAGGTTTTGAGAAGACTTCTCTCATGAATATGACGGGCAATGTGCATGGCAAGCTCCTTATCTGCCAGGGAGCGATAGATGATGTCGTCCTCTGGGAGCACTCCCTCAGTTTCACCCAGAAATGTATCATCGAGGGCAAGCAGCTTGACTACTTCCCTTACCCTTGCGATGAGCACAATATGGCCGGCAAGGCCCGCCTGCACCTGTACCATAAAATCACCGACTATTTCGACTCCTGGTTGTAAAATAATCCTTCTCCTGTGCCCGCGTAAGACTTTCCTTATGCAATATTGACATTCGGGAGGTCTGTGCCCCTGAGAGACTTCTCACCTGTGTTATTTTGACAGTTGGAACAGCATCCTCCCCCCCTGGGAGACATTATTACAGGGGAGAAGTCTCCCAGGGGGGGGGGGAGGATGCTGTTCCAACAAAAAAGAATAAAGAAGAAACATGAAACAATACATCGAACAGAACAAGGAAAGATTCTTTGAAGAACTTTTCAGCATACTCAGAATACCGTCTGTCAGCGCCAAGGCAGAACACAAACCGGACATGTACGCATGCGCACAACGCATAAGCGAACTTCTTCTGGAGGCCGGAGCAGACAGTTCCTGCCTGTATGAGACAAGCGGCAATCCGGTCGTCTATGGAGAAAAGACCGTCAACCCGGAATTCAAGACAGTCCTGATATATGGCCACTATGACGTGCAGCCTCCCGAGCCCCTTGAGAAATGGAAAACCGACCCGTTCGAGCCTGTAATCCATGACGACGCCATATGGTGCCGCGGAGCCAATGATGACAAAGGCCAGCTGTTCATGCACATCAAAGCCTTCGAATATCTGGTTCGAAGCGGGAAACTCCGCCACAACGTGAAATTCATGTTCGAAGGCGAAGAGGAGATCGGCAGCCCGTCACTTCCGGAGTGGATCAAAGGGCATACGGACCTTCTGAAATCAGACATATGCCTTGTCTCTGACACCACGATGCTCGGAGAGGAGATACCATCCATTAACTGCGGCATGCGGGGACTGAGTTATCTTGAAGTAAAAGTTACAGGCCCCAACAAGGACCTGCACTCAGGCCACTACGGCGGAGCCGTGGCAAACCCGATCACGGTCCTGTGTGAGATGATCGCCACCCTCATCGACAAGGACGGACGCATCACAATCCCGGGATTCTACGACAAGGTGATAGAACTGTCCGAAGAGGACAGGGCACTCCTGGCCAAGGCCCCGTTTGACATCGACGAATACAAGGCATTCCTTGATATTGAAGAAGTCAGGGGTGAAAAAGGCTACACCACACTGGAACGCACAGGCATCAGACCATGCCTTGACGTATGCGGCATATGGGGAGGATACACCGGAGAAGGTGCCAAGACAGTACTTCCATCCGAAGCTCATGCCAAGATATCCATGCGCCTTGTCCCGGATCAGAAGAGCAGTGAGATCACCAGCCTGTTTGCCAGGCACTTCAAATCCATCGCGCCAAAATATGTAAAGGTATCCGTAAAGGAATGCGAGGGCGGCGACGGATTCCTCATCCCTATCAGTTCCTCCGCCTACAAGGCTGCCTCTCGCGCAATAGCGGAAGTATATGGCATCGAGCCGGTCCCGTCACGCGGCGGCGGCTCCATCGCCGTGCTTGCGGAAGTGCAGAAGATACTCGGCATCGACCCGCTCCTGATGGGATTCGGCCTTGAGCGTGATACAATTCATTCCCCCAACGAAAGCTATCTTCTCAAGCAGTTCTTCGGGGGAATGGAATCAATTGCAAAGTTTTACGAATACTGGGATTAATTCCCGGCATTCTTATCCACCGGCTTCATCTGGTTCGTACGCACCTGGTAGCAAAGACTTTCCGAATTCAGATAGAAATGCACATAGTCCTTGTCAGTTCTGGTGGTTGTCCTGATCGAAGGGCCGAAAGGATAGCGGTAGAAGAACGGGGAATCGGATGACATGGATGTGGAGACCGTGGTCTTCTCATACACCAGTATGATTCCTCCTTCACCGTCGGACACTTCCCTGTCGGGAGCACCGTAAGCCTGGATGAGCTCGGAATGCGCATGCCCGACCCACATGTCATTGAGATCGTTCTCTATGGAGACCAGTCTCGTAGTTGCGCATGAGGACAGGAGCAAGGCAGCGGCTGCAGTCAAGGCGGTAAGGAAAAAGCGTTTCATAATAAATGTTTTTACTTGAGTACTCCAAGATTCTTGCCAACTTTGACGAAAGCGGCTATCGCCTTGTCAAGATGTTCTCTTGTATGTGCTGCAGATATCTGTACGCGGATACGCGCCTGCCCCTTAGGGACAACAGGATAATAGAAACCTGTCACGAATATTCCTTCCTCCGCCATCGCCGCGGCGAAACGCTGGCTCAGCGGAGCATCGTACAGCATGACGGCGCAGATCGCACTCTGGGTCGGCTTGATGTCGAACCCGGCCTCAAGCATTGCGTTGCGGAAGTAGGTAACATTCTCCTGCTGCTTTGCGTGGATCTCATCTGACTCCTCAAGCATCTTGAAAAGCTCGATACCGGCACCGCAGATCATTGGTGGAAGGGAATTCGAGAAGAGATAAGGACGTGACCTCTGACGGAGCATATCGATGTTCTCCTGACGACCCGTGGTGAATCCGCCGACTGCGCCGCCGAAGCTCTTGCCGAGGGTACCGGTATGGATATCGATACGTCCATAGCATTCAAACTGTTCTGCGACACCGTGGCCGGTAGGGCCGACGACACCAGCAGAGTGGCTTTCATCCACCATCACAAGAGCATCGTACTTCTCTGCAAGGTCACATATCTTGTCCATAGGTGCGACATTGCCGTCCATCGAGAACACGCCGTCAGTGACAATGATGCGGAAGCGCTGTGCCTGCGACTCCTTGAGGCATCTCGCCAGATCTTCCATATCAGCATTGGCATAACGGTAACGCACAGCCTTGCAAAGGCGTACGCCGTCGATTATGGATGCATGGTTGAGCGAGTCGGAGATTATGGCATCCTCTGCGGTAAGGAGCGGCTCGAAAACGCCACCGTTGGCATCGAAGCATGCCGCATAAAGGATTGTATCCTCGGTATGGAAATATTTGGCTATCGCCTTTTCCAACTCCCGGTGCAGGTCCTGCTGTCCGCATATGAAACGGACGGAACTCATACCGAAACCGCGCTCGTCCATAGCCTTCTTGGCTGCAGCGATCAGACGCGGATTGTCAGACAGTCCCAAATAGTTGTTGGCACAGAAATTAAGGGCCTTGCTTCCATCAGCCAATGTAATTTCAGCACCCTGAGGGGAGCAGATCATGCGCTCCCTCTTGTACAAACCGGCCTCATCGATGGCTTTGAGCTCGTCGGCAAGGTACTTCTGGAATTTTCCGTACATATTATTGTATGATTAATTGTTTTCTTTGTATTTCATACAAAATTGACCAATTTTGAGTAAATTTGCAACCAATAAAACATATCTCTGATGAAAAACATCCTTGTCATTGGTTCTACGGGCCAGATAGGCTCCGAACTTACGATGAAACTCCGCAGGGAGATTCCGGAGGGAACCACGGTTGCAGGCTACATCCAGGGCGCTGAACCGAAAGGCATTCTTCTCGAAAGCGGACCGTCCGAGATAGCAAACGTCTGCGATGGCAAGCAGATAGCCGAAATCGTCGAAAAATACGACATTGACACCATCTATAACCTGGCAGCATTACTATCAGCAACAGCGGAGCGCAAGCCGCTGCTTGCATGGGACATCCAGATGAACGGCCTCCTGAACATCCTTGAAGTCGCCCGTGAAAGGAACTGCGCAGTATTCACCCCGAGTTCAATCGGTTCGTTCGGTCCCAGCACCCCGCACGAAAACACACCTCAGGACACAATCCAGCGCCCTACCTCCATGTACGGCGTCACAAAGGTCGCAACGGAGCTCCTGAGCGACTACTATTTCCATAAATATGGAGTTGACACACGTTCGGTACGATTCCCGGGTCTCATCTCCTACACCACCCTTCCCGGAGGCGGCACCACTGACTATGCAGTCGAGATATACTATGCCGCCGTCAAGAGAGAACCTTTCACCTGCCCTATCGCACCGGGGACCTATATGGACATGATGTATATGCCGGACGCACTCAACGCCGCCGTCAAGATCATGCAGGCCGACCCTTCAAGGCTCGTGCACCGCAACTCATTCAACATAGCATCCATGAGCTTCGAGCCCGAGACCATCCACGCCGAAATCAAGAAGCACTATCCCGACTTCGAGGTCATTTACGATGTAGACCCTGTCCGACAGGCGATTGCCGACTCATGGCCGGACAAGATGGATGACAGTTGCGCCCGTGCTGAATGGGACTGGAAGCCTGACTTTGACCTGAAGACCATGACCGAAGACATGCTACTGCACCTCAAAGAGAAACTCCTTTAATGAAGAAATACCTTATCGTATTCCTTATATCAATGGTGCCTCTGATTGAACTCAGGGGCGCCATTCCATATGCTGTGGGATTCAATCTGCCCATAGTCCCGTCATGCATAACCGCTGTAATAGGCAACATGCTGCCGGTACCGTTCATATTCCTTTTCGCCCGCAAAGTGCTCGAATGGGGCAAAGACAAGAAATTCATCGGTAGGTTCTTCACCTGGTGCCTTGAGAAAGGAGAAAAAGGCGGAGAGAAGCTTCAGGCAAAAGCAGGTCGCGGACTTTATATAGCACTTCTCCTGTTCGTAGGAATACCTCTTCCCGGTACCGGAGCCTGGACAGGCACCCTCGCCGCCAGTTTCCTCAACATGGATTTCAAGAAAAGCATCCTGGCCGTCATGGCCGGTGTGATCCTGGCCGGCATCATCATGCTCGCCGCATCCTTCGGCGTATTCGGCGCCATCTCCCTCGCCAAATAAGAATGCACATCATGAGACAGTTCACCATCATTGCGGTTCTGGCCGCACTTCCGACCATTTTCGCCACCGCACAACCTTCCGCAAGCATACTGCAGTTCACCGAACAGCCGATCGACTATTTCCTGAATGAAGGCACGCACCATTTTGACTCCAGCATCCCGACTCCTTTTGAAGTGCTGGGATACAATATAGGGGACCGTTTTGTTGAGTGGAGCGACGTTCTCAGGTATATGGACGCTATCGACGAGGCTTCACAGAAAGTGTCCGTCAAGAAATTCGGCCGCACATGGGAGGGCCGACAGTACATACAGGTGGCAGTCACCTCGGAGCAAAACCAGCAGAGACTCGAAGACATACGGCAGGAGCACCTTGCACTCACCGATACCGGGCAGAGCAAGTCCCTTGACATCGAGAATATGCCTGTGATTGTCGATCTGATGGCATCAATCCACGGTAACGAGCCCTCCGGCGCAAGTGCAGCCGTACTCCTGGCCTATTATTATGCAGCTACCACGGATGAAGATATCGTCAGGATGCTTGACAATACCGTCGTGCTGATCACACCGGGGCAGAATCCGGACGGAATAAACCGGTTCGCAAGTTGGACAAATGACAAGACCAGTCTCCATCATTCCAGCGACAATCTTTCCTATGAGACCAACTATCCTTGGCCGTCAGGCAGAAGCAACAAATACTGGATGGACTGCAACAGAGACTGGCTAAGCGTCCAGCAGCCTGAAGGACGGAACTGCGTCCGGATGTATCTTGAATGGATGCCCGATGTAGTGCTGGACATGCACGAGCAGTCCACCACCAGGTCAGGTTTCTACTTCAGCCCAGGCGACAAGAACCGTACTCACAAGCTTATTCCAGCCGAAAATCAGGAACTGACGCAGAAAATTGCGGACAATACTGCAAAGTCACTTGACGAGAAGGGTATCTACTATTTCTCACGACAAGGTTATGATGATTTCTTCATCGGCAAGGGTGCGGCATACGGTGATCTCCTGGGCTCCGTTTGCATCCTTCATGAGCAGGGGGCGACATATGCTATGGCACGTCCTACGGAGTGGGGCACGCTCGAATTCGCCACTACCGTACGCTCCCAGGTAGTAGCCGCCCTGAGCGTCACCAGGTCAGCCCATCAGTTCCGTACCGAACTACTTGACTACCAGAGACGTTTTTATGCCGATCAGGCCAAGGCTGCCGCCAAGGACCCGGTCAAGGCCGTGCGATTCCGTATCAAGGATGACAAGGCCAGGGAGTTCCATCTCCTCGACAATCTCATCTTCCACGGTATCGAGGTCTATGAAGACAGTAGGGACAGCGGGTGGTATGTCATACCGATGGCTCAGAAGAAATATTTCATCTTCAAAGCGATGTGGGACAAGATCACCGAATTCAATGACAATGTCTTCTACGATGTGTCCACATGGTCCTTCCCATATGCCTACAACGCCGAATTCGAGGACTGTGCAAAAGCGAATCTCGGAAAGAAGGTTGAAGCAGCCGTATTCCCTGAAGGTTCGGTGGAAGGAGGGGTGAGCAATGTCGGATATGCAATCGAAATGTCCGACTTCTATGCTCCTTACGTTGCCGGCCAGCTTCTCAGGAAAGGATTCATTGTCAGAGCAGCGACCAAGCAGTTCACTTACCGGTGGGAGGATTATGAGCACGCATTCCCGGCCGGAACTCTGGTAGTGCCTGTCATCAACCAGAAATACGACGCACAGAGCATATATGGAACTCTCTGCGGGCTGGCCGCACAAAGCGGTGTCAGAATCACTTCGTTCAAGACCGGAAGAATGGTGGAGAATGATCTTGGCAGCAGCATGTTCCGTCATCTCCGCGAGCCCCATGTCGCCATCATCGCCGGCTCGGGGATGAGTTCTTCGGAAGCAGGAGAAGCATGGCTCGCCGTCGATGCAAGATTCGACATCAGCCACACGGTCGTCAATCACAGGGATATTTCATCCTCAACGGACCTCAGTTGCTACAATGTGATTGTTGTAACCGGGAAGGCCAGCGGCAACGACAAATTCTACGGGAAGATTGCCGAATGGGTCAAAGGTGGAGGTACGCTCATCCTCGGCAGAGGTGCTTATTCATTCATCAGCAAAGCCGGTCTGGGAGAAATCGCGAAGAAGACCGCCGGCTCATTGGACGGAGTGATACTCGAAGCGTCCATCAAGAAGGACTCTCCCCTTTTCTGGGGCTACAGCGAGGACACTATTCCCGTATATAAGATGGCAACGGGCACATACGAGTGGGAAGAGGCTTCTGTGCCTATGAAATATACCGACGACCCGTATATCTCAGGCTATCTCTCGGAAGACAACAAGGCTGATATCGCAGGTTCCCCTGCCATCATGACCCGAGACTGCGGAGACGGCGTCATCATCTTCTTCGCCGATGACATGAATTGGCGTTCATATTGGTACGGTACCCAGAAAGCCTTTATCAACGCCATACTCTTCTCCAATCTCATATAGAATAACTATGACATTGAGGGGGCACCGGACAGCAATACACCATGCCCGGTGTCAATGAGCAAGGCCCGAAATGACAAAAGAGAGCACATAGCAGCACCCCGGAAGGCATCTCCATTGTTAAAAAGCCTTCCGGGGTGCTGTGCTGCTAGTACTATGTTACCGCAAATGCTACAGCGGATTCTGCTGACAGAGAGGATTGGCGTCGATCTCATCCTGAGGGAACACGAACTGCCACTCTATGGATCCGGCCTCGCGATAACGGTTCTCCTCGCCAATCTCCTGAGCATCATACATGTTGTAGTTGGATGCAAGAGGATCGAGATTGTCCTGATGCTTGTATGACATCCAACCGCCCTGGTTGAATCCCTCGCGCGGCTTCGGGCCGCGGTCGAGAGGCATGTTGAGACGCTTGAGGTCAAGGAACCTGAACCCCTCGCCCCATAGCTCTATACGACGCTGGAACATGACTTCTTCGATAAGAGCATCGCCCGTACTGGTGCATCCTGCATATTTAGGGTCTCGTATCTTGGCAAGTTTGTCAAGAGCCGTGCGGGCATCATCTGTCTTTCCAGCCCTGGCATAGCCCTCTGCCTCGATAAGGAGCATTTCCGGGAGACGCATATAAGGCACGTCGGCGGCATAGAGAGATCCGTCATATGCCGAAGATGTGTTGTCTATCACGCAGACAATGTACTTCTGGCTCATCCAAGGATAAAGATTCCCGGCAGGCGGATAGACGATATCGGTCTTGTCCATGGTGGTAGGATCCTCAAGCCAGAGGTCCTTGCGGACATCCGTTTCAGGAATCTTTGCATATAGAAGGTTGTTGATGCAGCGCGGAGTGTTCTTGTTGTAGGAGACGTTGGTGTTGGAGATATAGCTGAAGAACTGTCCGTAGTAATGGATACCCAGTGAAACGTCAGCTATCTGGCACCATATCCACTCGTTATTGTTGTGGTCACAGCTACGTCCCGGCTTTCTGTCATAAGTGTTCTGTTGGAGGGATGCACCGGAGTTTTTCTCGACGAGTTTCGCCATCTCGGCTGCAGCTTCCCACTTGCCCTGAGTAAGGAGGACTCGGGCCTTGATGCCGCGAGCTACGTTGATGTCGATGTTAGCCTTGTTGTCGCGGGTGACGGAAGAAGATGAGAAAAGGGCGATAGCCTGGTCGAGATCGGCGTTGATCTGCGCATAAACTTCCTCCACGGTTGCCCTTGCCTTAGGAAGTCCGTCATTTTCAGTACGGATGACGATGCCCGGCTGGGTGTTGTTGCCGGCGGCATCATACCTTTCGCCCCACCACTGGACTGCGATAAAATGTGAGAACGCCCTGTATGTGTAGGCCTGGGCCTGCATGAAAGCCCTGGCATCCTCGTCCCCTTCCATATCATCCATATTGCGGATGACGGTGTTGGAGTTCATGATCATCTGATAGATCCAGCGATAGATGAATCTCACATGGGAAGACGTGGTATTGCGGTGAAGCGACCACTTGGCCTGTGTTGTAAACTGGGCGTTTGACTTTGAATACATCATATCATCTCCAAGCACCTCATTCCAGAGAATGTAGGTATTATACCCCATACGTGGTGCAGTGCCGTCGTAATAATACATATAGGCGTTGAGACCTTCGATGGCCATCTTGGCACTCTCCATGTCGGCGAATACCGTACTCTCATCCACTGAACTGGTTGATCTGGTATTGAGGAAATCCTTGGAGCAGGAAGCCAGTACAGCAAGCGATAATATTGCAAATAATATCTTTTTCATGGTCAATTCCTTTTAGAAGTTGAGTTTCGCGCCGAAAGAAATGGTTCTCGCAGGCAGATAGATGTCTGAGTTGCCATCATATCCTGAATAAGTGTTGCGTCTTGGGAACATGCCGCGACGTGCTGCCAGCAGGTACATATTGTCACCCGAGCAATAAACCTTGGCTCCCTTTATGCCCACATAACTGCAAACCTTGACAGGCAGATCATAAGAGAGGGAGAAGTTGGTAAGCTCGAACATGCTGGAAGATGTGAGCCAGCGGGTAGATGAAGAAGCGTCGGTATTCTTGGAATCGGTATCTCCGGTAAACCTTGGCACGTCAGTGATGTCGCCGGTTTTCTGCCAGCGGTTGAGTGCGTCCACGTGAATCTTGTGATATCCCGGGGACGATGAAGATCCAGTCGTTGCTGTCATCAATGAAGCGTAAGTGCTGTCATAGAACTTTCCGCCAAGCTGGAAATATGAGCTCCAGGTGAATGTGAAGCGGTGGACCCTGAATTCCATTCCGAGACCGCCCACGAACGGAGGCATCGAGTTGCCGCTCCAGTCACGCACAGCATGTTCAATGTTCTCGGTAACTTTCACTCCGTTGTGTTCATAAAGTTCACCGTCTTCCCATACTATGTCAGCGTTGTCAAGGTCGGCCTTGTACATGCAGTAGCCGTTTTCAGGATTCACGCCCATCCACTGTCGAAGGTAGAACTCATAGATAGGATGCCCCTCTTCAATTCTGTGTGGAGAAGAATTGAAAGGATCCACAGGAAGTTTGGTAATCTTGTTCTTGAGGAATGTCAGGTTCCCGTTGATGCGCCAGTCAAAGTTTCTCCTCTGGAGGACATCAACGTCGAACGTAAACTCAAATCCACGGTTATACATAGTTCCTGAGTTCCTAAGCTGGCTGTCTATACCGGCTGAGAGAGGAAGTGGGATATCGAAGAGGAGGTTTGAAGATTGACGGTTGAAGAATTCAAACTCACCGTTGAACTTGCCTTTCCAAAGTCCCCACTCGATGGCCGCGTCAAAGTTTGCGGATGTCTCCCACGTGAGGGATGTGCTTCCGAGAGACGTCTGAGTATATGCAGGATAGACGCTCTTTGACTTTGAGTATGCGGCCATCCATGGATAATACTCACCCACATCGTCATTACCTACAGAACCGTAGGACAAGCGGAGTTTGAGGAGATCCACCCAATTCGCCGCATCCATGAATGCCTCCCTGTCTATACGCCAGCCTGCACCGACTGACCAGAAGTTACCCCAACGGACATCCTGGTAGAAACGGGATGAACCGTCCCGGCGGAAGGATGCGGATGCGAAATACTTGTTGTCGTAGTCATAGTTCACACGTGAAAGATAGCCCTCTACCGCATAGGAGTGTGAATATGAGTTAGGGAGGGAGTTGATTTCAGTAAAGTTGGCGAGTTCGTAGTTGTCCCCTTTGACTATCTGGCCCTTCTTGGCAGTGGTCGTATAGAAATATGAGTAGTCATAAGACTCGTGACCGATCATAGCATCCACGTGGTGCTTGCCAAAATCCTTATTATAGCTGAGAATCTGGTTGAATGTCCAGGTAGTGGTGTTGTACTCCGACTTAGTGGAAGTGCCTTCGTTCTGTTTCTCGGCGAAAACAACGTCGGCTGAATGCCTGAAGTTTCCGTCCTCACCGAGACCGACGTTTACGGCGAATTTGAAATCCTTGAGGAATGTGATTTCAGCGTATGCTTTCGCATTGAGTGTAAGACGGCGATATCCGTCATATATCTTCTGAGCCTCCGCAGCGTGATTGTATGCTGTCATGTAGTCACGCTTCGGTGCGGTGGTCCCGTCAGGGAGGTCATAACCAATACCGAAATCATAGACCTTTTCGCCGTTCTCCAGATAGTAGTCACCATTTGCATAGTGGACATGGACAGGATAGATATTTCCGACGTAGCGGATGAAACGGAACGGGTTGGTGTTGTTGCCGCTTGCCTCAGTCTGCTCACCCTCACGCTCCTTGACGGAACCGTTGATGCTTGTTCCAACCTTCAGCCACTTTGTGATCTGACTGTTGACGTTGGAATTGATGGAGTAGCGGGTCAATGAGGAACCGACCCAGTAGCCTTCTTCGTTGGTATAGCCGATGGACGTGTAGTAGTCGGACTTGGCCGACCCACCGCTGATGGAAAGATTGGCATCGTGGCGGATGCCTGTCCTCTCTACATACTTTCTCCAGTCAAGGTCATCCGACCAGACAATCGAGTTGCCGGGAAGGACGGCACCCGTGGATGGGTCGAAAAGCTTATCTGCAGTGGTGTTGTAGGCATTGTAGCCCATACCGGTTAGAAGTTGTCCGCCGGACATCGCATTGGCTTCGCTCAGCGAGTAACCGTTGTAGAGGTTGGCGTTTCTGGCGGCCTCCCAGTACATCTGCATATACTCGGGAGTGTCGAGCGTCTCATAATCCCTTGTCTGACGGTTGGTAAAACCCACATTATATGAGGCCGTCACAGACAGGACGTCGGTGCGGCCCTTCTTTGTATTGATCATCACGACGCCGTTAGCAGCACGTGCACCGTACAATGCAGTTGAAGAAGCATCCTTGAGGACTGTGACACTCTCGATATCGTTGGGATTGATACTGGAGATATCATTGTCATACGGCATTCCGTCAAGAACAATCAGAGGATTATTGCTGGCATAATACGAACCTATACCGCGGATGCGGATGGTAGGAGCTGACCCAGGCATACCATTGGCCGTGCTGACCTGGACACCTGCGGTAGTTCCGGCAAGGGCATTGGTCACGCCCGTGACAGGGCGCATTTCAAACTTATCCTTACCGAGCGATGCCGCCGAACCTGTGAAAGAACTCTTCTTGGCCGTGCCATAAGCGACCACCATCACTTCTTCAAGGCTTTCGGTGTCAGGTTCAAGCACGACGTCTATGCGGGCGCGGCCATTGACGGCTATCTCCTGGTCGGCATAACCGATACTTGAAAAAACGAGCGTGGCGTTGGAAGGAACGTTCTGGATTACATAAGATCCATCATCAGCCGTGGCAACGCCGTTCATGGTCCCTTTCACGACAACGCCTGCGAAAGGAACCGGCTGACCGTCAGCAGATGTCACCTTGCCGGCGACACCGCTTTGTGCAAATGATACTGAACATATCAGCATCAAAAGCATGGGAATCAGTAATTTTTTCATAAGACAATTGATTTTAGAGGGCAACCGCACGGCAGCCCCTCTGCATATATGTATAAATATTAATACACCTAACAACCGTAAATCAACCGCAAATATAGAAATAACGCACAAAAAATCCTATAAATATCAAAATTTTCAGCCTCAACACCAATTAAATATTTTCATTGACCTTAATAATTTTTCAACGACAACAATCGCCTCTGCCTGCAATTAAAAAAGAAAATCATTACATTTGCAGTGATGACATTCGTTGAATTTGATATGATGCAGACGATGGCAGTTGGCATTCTGGCCCTGCTGCTTGGTATGTTCCTCAACAGGAAGTCGAAAATCCTGAACGGAATCTGTATTCCCGCTCCGGTCACAGGAGGCATCATTTTTTCCATTGTCACCCTCGCCATATACAGCATCTGGGGTCTTGAAATCAAGTTCGACGCCATTCTGAAAGACATCTGCATGGTGGTCTTCTTCACGACCGTCGGTTTCCAGTCGAATCTCACCGTCATCAAGGAAGGTGGAAAACCGCTTGCCGTAATAGTAGGGCTCATCGCATTGCTCATTGTCTGCCAGAACCTGATTGGAATCGGCATTTCCTCCGGACTCGGCGTCCCCCGACTGCTGGGCCTTTCCGCAGGTTCGGTGACGATGTGCGGCGGACATGGCACCGCAGCGGGATTCTCCCCGCTTCTGGAAGAAAGCGGCCTTGATGCGGCAGCTGCAGTCACAATGGCAGCAGCAACGTTCGGACTGCTGGGAGGGTCGCTTATCGGCGGGCCGCTGGCAGAACGCATAATCAGGAAAAAGGGGCTCGCCTCCAGCTCAGCAGAATATTCTTCTCCAGCAGAAAAAGCATCGGAAGTCAAGGAAATCGCGCAACGGGACAAGCCGTTAAGTCCCAGAGGGTACGCCAAAGCGGCATATGAAATCTTTCTTGCCGCGGGACTTGGAACCCTGCTCAACAAAGCGCTGGCGCTGACCGGAATATCCTTCCCCACCTATTTCGGAGCCTTGGTCGTGGCAGTCATCGTGCGCAATGTCAGCGAGTCCGTTCCTGACTGCCCGAAAGTCCCCATCAACGAGATCAGCGCCATCGGAAGCGTAAGCCTGTCCCTGTTTCTCGGAATGGCCATGGTGACTCTCAAGCTGTGGGAGCTCGCCGGTCTCGCTCTCCCGCTCATACTCATCCTCTGCGCGCAGGTAGTGTTCATGGCAATATTCGTCCGTTGGATCGCCTTCCCACTTCTGGGCCGAAACTATGATGCGGCCGTTCTGATCAGCGGCATCTGCGGCTTCGGGCTCGGTGCAACTCCGAACGCCATGGCCAACATGTCCGCAGTCTGCGGCAAATACAGATATACAACGATGCCGTTCATCGTCGTCCCCATCGCGGGCGCCATCTTCGTAGATATCATCAACATCGGCATCATCACCCTTTTCCTGAATCTTGTCTGAAAGCACCGGAGACCATCTTTATGTTATGTGACATTGTGGCAACACGGACCATGTGCTGCATTTCAGAAGGGCCCTGCTTCAGTACGTTATTGACCGATAGATAATTTGACTATCTTTGTCAAAACATGACGATTTATGAAAAGATGTTTAGCTTTGGCCATGATAGCCGCATTCTCCTCCCTCTGTCTCATTGTCAAGGCGGAAGGCACTGGACAGACTCAGCGGGTCTGGCTGTCAGGAAAAGGCAGCGACACTGCGGTCGAATGGGATTTCTACTGCACCGACGGCAGAGGAAGCGGGAAATGGACAAAGATCGCCGTACCTTCATGCTGGGAGACCCAGGGCTTCGGCCAGTACACCTACGGCCACATGAAGACGGAGGACAGGCTTAACGAACGCGGGCTTTACCGGTACTCCTTCAATGTCCCCGCCGGATGGAAAGGCATGGAGGTCAGGATAGTGTTCGAGGCAGTGGCGACGGATGCCGCTGTACGGATAAACGGCAGAAGTGCAGGCCCGGTCCATCAGGGTGCCTTCTACCGCTTCAGTTATGACATCTCCTCCCTCCTGAAATATGGCGGCTCTAACCTTCTGGAAGTGGACGTGGACAAGGCTTCCGCCGACAGGAGCATAGTCGGAGCGGAGCAGGAATGTGACTTCTGGGTCTACGGCGGCATATTCCGCCCCGTCTGGCTGGAAGTTAAGCCCAAGGACAACATAGAGCGCATAGCCATTGACGCCCGTGCAGACGGCCGCTTCACAGCCGATGTGTTCACCGCAGGCAAGACCGACGGAGCCATGGTCACCGCGCAGATATTCAGCCCTGACGGCAAGCCGGCCGGCGCCCCGTTCTCGGCAAGCGTGAGCGCAGGAAGCGCCAGGCTAGAAGCGCAGTCAGACTCCCCCGCCCTCTGGAGCGCGGAAACTCCCAATCTGTACCGTGTGGAGGTCACCCTTGAGAAGAAAGGCAGGCAGGTCCACTCCGTTTCGGAGAAATTCGGTTTCCGCACCGTAGAGATCAGACCTGAGGACGGCATATACCTCAACGGCAGAAAAATAATTTTCAAGGGCGTGGACCGGCACTCCCACTGGCCGACAAGCGGCCGCACCCTCAACGACGGGATAAACCTTCAGGACGCGCTCCTCATCAAGGAGATGAATATGAACGCAGTGCGCATGTCGCACTATCCCCCCGACCCCCGCTTCCTCGAACTCTGTGATTCGCTGGGTCTCTATGTCCTGGACGAGCTTACCGGATGGCAGTCATGCTATGACACCGCACCCGGTCTCAAGCTGGTCAAGGAAATGGTCGTCCGGGATATCAACCACCCCTCGGTGCTTTTATGGGACAACGGCAATGAAGGCGGCTTCAACTTCGAACTCGTGGACGAATATGCCCGATGGGACCCCCAGAAGCGCCTCGTGATCCATCCGTGGAAACATGAAAAGCTCACCTCGACGCATCACTACGGTGACTGGTGGTGGGTTGACGACTTCCTCTCTCAGGAGCGCAGGATATTCTTCCCCACCGAGTCGCTTCACGGCCTTTACGACGGCGGCCACGGAGCCGGCCTCGAAGATTACTGGAGCAGGATAACGGAGGCCCCGAACGGTGCGGGATGCTTCCTCTGGGACCTCGTGGACGCCGGGCTCGTAAGGGACGACCGGGGCGGAGCTCTGGACACAGACGGCGACCACGGAGCCGACGGCATACTCGGCCCTTACAGGGAGAAGGAGGGCAGTTTCTTCACCATCAAGGACATATGGTCGCCCGTACAGATAGGCGGAGGCAGCTGGCTTCCGGCCTCTTCCGACGGAAGGATATCTGTGGAGAACAACTACTCCTTCACGAATCTCAAAGACTGCCGCTTCTCGGCGGAGCTTCACAGATACGACTTCATTTCGGGCAGGGAGAGCACGATGCGGCTTACTGTTGCCGCACCTGATGTGGAGCCCGGTGCGAGAGGTTTCCTGAACATTCCGCTGCCGGAAGGGCTCTCTTCATGGGACGGGCTGAGCATAAGCGCATACGGGCCTGACGGGAAGGAACTCTACACCTGGACGAAAACCATCACCAAGGCACAGGACTATGCAGAAGCCCTGCTTGAAGAGGGCCACAGCGACTGCGAGCCCATCCTCGAAAACGGGGTTCTCCGCGCCCTCAAGACAGGTGGTAACGTGCTTCCCCTGTCCAACGCCCGTCTGACCGCAGACGAACTGAAAGAAGGCAGCAAGGTGGAGATAACGGGCCATCCCGAAGGCTGGGCGGAGGTGAAATACGTCTTCAAGGAGTATGGGGAATTCGACAACATCGGAGTCACCTTCGACTTCCCTGAAGACAAGGTCAGGGGCATGCGATGGCTCGGTCGCGGGCCGTACCGCGTATGGGGCAACAGAACCCGGGGGCAGGAATTCGGATTGTGGGAGAAGGCCTCCAACGACACCCGCACGGGGGAAAGCTGGGACTATCCCGAATTCAAGGGATACCACTCCGGGATGTATGCCGCCGACATATACACCGACTACGGAACCCTGCGCATTTTGTTCGCCTCCGATGACCTCTACCTCCACATCCTCACCCCCGCGAGCAGCAACAAGAACACCTGCGGAACCTTCCCGGAAGGGCAGATATCCATACTCAACACCATCAGTTCCATAGGCACCAAGTTTACGGCCCCCTCTCAAAGCGGGCCCCACAGCCTCAGGAACAGGGCGGTCAGGAGCTCCTTCCGCAACGTGGATGGCGAGGATGCGCTCTCCGGACACTTCTACATGAAATTCATACCTAAAACAGATAAGACCCACCAAATTGGAGATTCTTCTCGATACTGATCCGTTTTAGGAATGGTGAACTACCCAAAAGCTAAAGACTTTTGGGCTTCTGGCTTCGCCGGCGGCTGCCTACCGAAGTAGGTCTTACACTGCCTCCACCAGTGTAATCGACGGTTCCCGCCGATGATTTGATACTATTCGATACACGAAGACCCT
>JAZRXV010000006.1:0-7736 GCA_045600405.1 Candidatus Cryptobacteroides sp. | reverse complement strand
ATCTCAAGCTTCACGAGAGGATATTCAACACCGTCAATGGTGATGGTCTCCTTGGTGTTGGCGCAGGAGCGGGTGATGAATACATCTTCGTTTGACATATCCTTGAAAGCTACAAGACGGTAGGTTTCGGGATGGATTCCTTTTTTCATTTTACACTAGTGTTTTATTGAATCGGGCGCAAAGATAGTTATTTTTTCGCAATCTGCAAACATCATTTCATCCTGTACGGCGCATCGTCATACAGGGTGAAACGCTTGGCCTTGCGTATCCACTTCTGCTCTTCCAGCTTGACATGTTCCTGGACGATGTCGAAGGTGATGTTTCCTTTGAGGTACTCTTCGATGACCGGGTCGGCGATTTTTACAAAGAGGCTGGGGAGCATCTTGAAATCACTGAATCTCTCCGCGAAATGATGCATGAGCTGTAGCGTGTGCAGCAATGAATGATATTGTGCTCCAGGTTGCAGCATGATCTGGTATCCGTAACATTTCTCCCCCTGGTAACGTCCGGCTGCAGGGGTGAACGAGCAAGGCCTCATCATGACCCCTTGCGGTGCGGGAATGAAACGTATGTCCTCTGTCCTGATGAAGGGCGCCCCGAAATATTCATATGGCCGTGCCGTGCCGATACCCGGCGTTATGGTGGTGTTGTTCCACAGACCTCCTCCGGAATACATCATGCAAGTGAACATGCCCGGTATATCTGATGCCGGTGCAATAGTCCACGGAAGCAGGTTCCTGCCGACATCGGAAGTCATGGCTGAGATGATGTGCAACGGGAATTTAGCGTCGATCTCATTGCAGTACAGACAGCACAGTTCCCCTAATGTGAGCCCGTGGCGGTGGGCGACCTTGGGCGTCCATATGTCCGATTCGATAGCCGGTATGGTGCCTTCCACGACTCTTCCGGCAGGGTTGATATGGTCGATGATGTATATGGACGGACTGTCGGCCATCCGTGCGCACATGCTGAGCAATTGCATGACGTCGCGCGTGTAATTGAAGTATCTGGAGCCGGCATCCTGAATCTCGACAACTATCGCGCTCAGGCCTTCAAGGTCCGCTGCCTCCCATTCGATATGGTTGGTCCCGGGGGTGAGCTCGGTGTCGCGCGGGATGAAGATCTTCCCCAGATTTCCCCGCTCCTTGAATATGTCATAGAGGAAATGACCTTTCCTTGCATCCCAGCAGTTCTGGGTGCAGAATACTCCGACCTTGCCGCCGGTGAGGGCCTTGTCGAGCTGCTCTTCTATCGGTGTGGTACGGAAACTGAACATCCTATGCTATGATTTTTTCTGCGATGGCTATCACTTCCTCGGCAAGGGCCTGGGCTTCGGCTTCGGTCCTGGCTTCGGAATAGATGCGTATTATCGGCTCGGTGTTGGACCTGCGCAGGTGCACCCATTGCTTCTTCTCCTCGAAATCTATCTTGACTCCGTCAATCGTATTGATCCTTTCGTCCTTGAAGTGTTCCTTCATGGTGTCCATGATACGGTCGATCAGGGCCTTGTCGCTGAGGTCAATCCTGTTCTTCGCTATGAAATATTGAGGCAGGGTCGCCTTGTATGCGCTGGCGCTCAATTTCTTGCGGGCAAGCTGGCTGAGGAAGAGGGCGACTCCTACCATGGCGTCACGGCCGCAGTGGGATGCAGGGTAGATCACTCCTCCGTTGCCTTCGCCACCGATAAGGGCGCTGACCTCGTGCATCTTTGTGGTGACATTGACCTCGCCTACGGCTGCGGCATAATAAGTGCCGCCGTGCGCTTCCGTGACATCCCTGAGTGCTCTGCTTGAACTCAGGTTGGAAACTGTGTTGCCGGCTCCGTAGAAGTCAAGAAGGTAATCGGCAACGGCTACAAGCGTGTATTCCTCTACGAAAGGTTGTCCGTCCTCGCATATGAAGGCGAGCCTGTCCACGTCGGGGTCCACGCTGATTCCGAGGTCGGCCTTCTGCCTGACCACAGTTTCGGAAAGGTCGGTCAGGTTTTTCGGAAGAGGCTCGGGGTTGTGGGCGAAATTGCCGTCCGGGGTGCCGTTCAGCGTTATGCATTCCACTCCCAGCTTTTCAAGAAGTCTCGGCATGATGATGCTTCCTACGGAATTGATGGCGTCAAGCACGACCTTGAATCCTGCTTTCCTTATGGCTTCAGCATCAACGGCTTCGAGTTTCAGTACGGAGTCGATGTGCTCGTCGGTGAAGTCATGCTCGGTGATGCTTCCTATTTCGTCCACCGGAGCGAAATCGAATTCTTCAGCCTCTGCAAGATCCAGTATGGCCTGCCCTTCGGCGGCAGTGAGGAACTCACCTTTGTCATTGAGCAGTTTGAGCGCATTCCACTGGCGAGGGTTGTGTGATGCTGTGAGTATGATCCCTCCGTCGGCTCCGGCAAAAGTCACCGCCAGTTCCGTTGTAGGTGTGCTCGCGAATCCGCATTTGACCACGTCAACTCCGCATGCAATGAGGGTGCCGCAGACAAGCTGTTCCACCATCGCTCCGCTTATTCTGGCGTCGCGTCCGACCACTATCTTATATCTGTTGCCGTTCGATTGCGGTTTCCTCAGCGGAAGGGTGGCGCAGTATGCATATGTGAATTTGACAATGTCAACCGGGGTGAGACCGTCGCCTTTCGCTCCGCCTATCGTACCGCGGATGCCGGATATGGATTTGATGAGTGTCATGATTGTGAAAAATATTGTCTCACAAATTTAGCAAAAAAACAGTATCTTCGCGCCGCAATTGTTAAATGAAATGCAAGCTTTCTGGACTATTCTGCTGCTTATTGTTTCCAATGTCTTCATGACCATTGCATGGTACGGACAGTTGAAACTTTCTGAAATGCATATTTCCGACGGATGGCCTCTCGTTGTGATCATCTTCATGTCATGGGGCGTGGCGCTTCTGGAATATTCGTTCATGGTCCCGGCCAACCGCATCGGCTCCAACATCAACGGCGGGCCGTTCAGTCTCATGCAGCTTAAGATCATCCAGGAATGCATTTCCCTGACCGTCTTTACGGTGATATGCGCCCTGGTGTTCAAGAGTCAGCCTATCCATTGGAATCACATAGTGGCGTTCGGCTGCATTATCCTGGCAGTATTCTTCTGCTTCCTGAAGACTGAGTGACCAAAAAATCCGGGAAGACTTCCACCCTGTAACTTTCGGCCATCAGAACTGCAATCGCCCCAGAGGCACATTTCCCCGACAGGGGCTACGACCGTGCCTATGGGGGGATTGCAGTTCTGATATCACGACCGTCAAGAAGCAGGAAGGTAAAAAAAGGAGGGTGACTTTGCCACCCTCCTTACGATGTGAGGCTTAGCAGATTTGAACTGCTGACCTCTTGCCTGTCAAGCAAGCGCTCTAAACCAGCTGAGCTAAAGCCTCGTTGCGATTGCGGGTGCAAATATAGCACTTATTACTTGACCGAGCAAATTTATTTGTGACTTGTTGCAATAAAATTTGCAGATTAAAGATTTTTGCCTACCTTTGCATTCCCAAACGCTAACTGCTGGGTTCGTATAACGGTTAGTACTCAAGATTCTCAATCTTGCAATAGGAGTTCGATTCTCCTACCCAGTACGAAATGAGACAGGTTTTCCGCCTGTCTCATTTTTTTTGTATCTTTGTACCGGTATCATGGATAAGGGAACCGGGTGCGAATCCCGGACTTTGCCCGAAGCTGTAAGTTCGTTTTGATGGTCATGAAATCCATGCCACTGTCCGGAAGGATGGGAAGGCTCATGACCGGAACAAGTCAGAAGACCTCCCATGATTTGTTTGACTGAAGGCGCCCGGGGTCAGGTGCCGTAAAGTTTTAGTAAATGTTCCATTCAATTCTCTTTTTAGGAGCGCTGTACCTCGGTACGGCCTCTATGCCGTACGACGGCGCTTATTCCCGGCAGGAAACACCGGATACCATTGCAACGGCTATCGTGAGCGCACAGAAATGTGCAGTAGTGTCCAGGGTGGATACAGTCAAGGTTGACGGATCCATGACGGAAACTTTCACGGAATCCCTTTCCAGGATTCCGGGACTCCAGATCAATGACTATGGAGGCATGTCCGCTATCAAGAATATAAGCATCAGGGGTATGGGCAGCACTCATACGTCAGTGCTTGTGGACGGAGTCAAGGTGGAGAATGTGCAGAGCGGACAGATAGATCTCGGTATGCTCGGACTGGAAAATGTCGGGTCATATTCTGTGGATTATGTCGGGTCGAAGGTGAACCTTGTCACAGCCGCGCCGCAATTCGCCGATGGAAAGGATTTCGGAGGCAGGCTCTCCATGAATGCCGGGTCCTTCGGTACTTATGCACCTTCGGCCAGGCTTGACTTCCGGCTTTCCGGGAATCTGGCTATGAGCGTGAACGGCAGGTATGAGTCTTCTGACGGTGATTTCACCTATGGGGACGGGACGAAGCGTATCGGAAACGACATCCGTCAGTTCAGGGGCGGTGCGGACCTTTACGGTGGAATATGGAAAATGAAATTCTTTTACAACAAATCGGAAAGGGGCGTGCCGGGCTCTGTCACATGGCCCGCCACAGACCGGCAGATGGACCGTAACGTTTTCGTACAGGGGACCCTGCATAAGAAATTCACGGGTGCCTATACCCTTGATGCCAGGGCCAAAGTGGCATGGGACCGTATGCACTATGACGGGGAAGGATACAGCAATTGGTATGACCAGATGTCGCTTACCCTCGGGAGTGCCCATAAGTTCAAGGTTTCGGACTGGTGGAACATTGCTGCTGATGTGGAAGCGAGGAGGAACAATCTCCGCTCGGACCTTTTCGGTGCCGGACGCACATCCGTTGACGTGAAAGCCATGTCCTCTTTCGGGCTGAACAGGATGAAGGCGGATGTCTCTCTCGATTGGTCGGGGAATTTCGACGATGGCGGAGTCAGCCATAATTGTTTTTCCCCTTCGGTCGGTCTGAGGTATGAAGCTGCTTCATGGCTGGACTTCGTCGGGACTTTCAGACGCGCGTACAGGGTGCCGACATTCAACGATCTGTACTATACAGGTATGGGCAATCCTGACCTGCTTCCTGAGGATGCATGGATGAGCGGCCTGGAGGCTGAGGCGCATTTTTCATCGGGGGCATGGCGGTTCCGTTCGTCTGTAGACGCATTTTACAATTCATTGAAAAACAAGATTCTTTCCGCCCCTACGGAAGATCCGTATCTATGGATGATGTATAATCTCGGTGAGGCGGATGTGTACGGCGTTGACAGCATGCTGTCCCTGCGCTATGAATCATCCGTGTCCGCGGGGGTGCAGGCAGGGTATACATGGCAGGGCGGAACTCCGATTCCTTATCAGGCCCGCGGTTGCGCAAATGTGACCGCGGATGTGAAATATCAGGGATGGTCGGCGGCAGTCAGATGGTGCCGGCGCGGCACAAGGCAGGATTCGTACGGAGAGGAAATGCTCCCGTTCAATGTGCTTGACCTGACTTTCGGAAAGGCATGGAAAAAGATTTCGGCGGAAATGTCCGTCAAGAACCTGTTTGACAGGGAATATGAAATCATAACGGGCTATCCGATGCCCGGGATAAACTTTATAGCTGGAATTCAATACAGATTCTGATATGCTCGGTCTTCTTTATGTGCTGTTGAGCGGAATCGCGCTTCCTGTCGGTGGAATCCAGATGCAATATCTCTGGAGGAATCAGCTGGGTGACGTGTATTCGCTGGGGCTCGGCTCCGCGGCATGCCTCGGGGCAGCAGCCGCTACAATGTCCGGATGGTGCTCCCTTACCGTGGGGTCGTTCATATGTACCCTTGCCTGCACTTTGATATGCTTCTTCGTCACGCTGAGGGTGTCGACGCAGAACCTCATCACGTTCGGTATACTGTTCGGGACTTTCATAGGGTCACTCGGGACAATAGTGGTCACAAATGCTCCCAACGGAGACCTTCTCAAGCAATATTATCTTTGGGGTGCTGCCAATTTCAACATGGAAGGTGTCACCGGAGGCGATATCGCATTCTCCCTGGCATTGTTCGCGGTCGGATTTGGTGCAGCGCTGCTTTCCGCCAGGGACCTTACTGCGCATTTTTCCGGGAAGATTGAGTTCTCTGCCTTGCGCAAGGCCTTGACACTTCTGGCAATCATGTTCCTGGTCACGAGTGCGGTAAGCATATGCGGTCCTATAGGATTCATTTCTCTCGGGGTGCCGAATCTAAGCAGGATAATTTGCCGGTCGAATGATATCCGGAAGCATTATCTGATCTCCAGCATGATGGGCGTAGGGCTTCTGCTGGTCACTTATCTTGTCGTCAGATACGTCAATTTCGGCATATACCTTCCGATCAGTGCCACCATGGCCATAATCGCCCTGCCTCTGGCCGCTTTCCTCTTTGTCAGGAAATAGTTATATTTGAAAAAAACTGACATGATGAAATTGATAAGGTCGGCGGCAGTTGCCTGTATCGTTCTGCTGCTCTGTGCATGTAATGCTGGAAAAGGATATCAGGAACCCGGTTTCAAGGCCTGGGCCCCGACACCTCCGATGGGGTGGAACAGCTGGGACTGCTACGGTCCTACCGTTGTCGAGGCCGAGGTGAAGTCCAACGCCGATTTCATGGCTGATAACCTGTTGGAATACGGCTGGGAATATATTGTGGTCGATATCCGCTGGTATGTGGAAAATGACCATGCGGGTGGATATAATGAGACTGATGCCCGTCTTGTCATGGATGGATACGGACGGTATACGCCTGCTGTCAACCGCTTCCCTTCGGCTGAAGGAGGCCGGGGCTTTTCCGACCTGGCGGAATATATCCATTCCAAAGGCCTGAAGTTCGGAATCCATCTTATGCGCGGCATTCCGAGGCTTGCCGTGGAGCGCAGGTTGCCGGTTCTGGGAACGGATGGCATCACGGCTGATATGATCTGCAGCAAGGAAGGGACATGTAACTGGCTGCATGACAATTATTCTGTGGATGCCGGCAAGCCCGGCGCGCAGGAGTATTACGATTCCGTGTTTTCCCTTTTTGCGGAATGGGGACTTGATTTCATCAAGATTGATGACTTGAGCGCTCCGTACCATAAGGATGAAATCGAACTTATACGCAAGGCGATAGACAAGTGCGGCAGGCCGATTGTCCTGAGCGCATCTCCCGGTGACACTCCGGTGGAAGCTGCGGAGCATATCTCATCCCATGCAAATATGTGGCGAATGGTCGGAGATGTGTGGGATCTCTGGCGCGATATAGACTATCTTCTTGATGTCTGCGGCAATTGGACGCGGTATATCGCTCCGGGCAACTGGCCGGACTGCGATATGATACCTCTCGGACACATCGCGATACGCGGAGAGAGGGGTGAGGATCGTATGACAAGGCTTACGGAGGCGGAGCAATATACGCTCATGTCCCTGTTCTGCATCATGAAATCCCCTCTGATGTTCGGAGGTGACCTGCCGACTTCCGGTGATTTCACGATGTCCATGCTCACCAACCGTGATGTGCTCCGTATGCACGCGGAAGCGGAGGATGTGCATTTTATCAGGAATGCAGGCGGAAGTGTCGTGATTGCCTCGCGACACCCGGAAAGCGGAGAGATATATCTTGATTTCATCAACCGCAGTGATGAAGGGAATAGGGATATCAGCATTGACCTGGCGGCACTCGGAATGGACGGTCCAGTCAAGGTGAAGGATATGTGGAGCGGAAAGGTGTCGGACGCTGAAGGAATCTATTCGGTGACTCTTGAGCCGCATTCTTC
>JAZRXV010000005.1:0-12663 GCA_045600405.1 Candidatus Cryptobacteroides sp. | reverse complement strand
TGTGGAAGGCCCTCCTCGCTGCACCCGATGCTTGCAGTAAAGCTAAAAATAAATAACTTTGAATCGCAGTTCAGAAACGGGCCTTCTGCCCGTTATGTCAATCAATATTAACCGTCCAATCTTTGGGGTTCACATCAATTTCCGATTCGCATCCATAAGCAGGGGTGTTTTTGTGGATGCCAACTGCATGGTGACGATGCACTCTTTTATGGGTGTCAGCATCAGCTTGCCGTAAGAGACGGGCCCTCTTCGTCGTCATTGCGGACTCGACCTCTGTCATTGCGGGATTGTCCTGCAATCTGTTCCCTACCCGTCATTGTGGGCATCTTTTCCCGTCATTGCGGGCTTGACCCGCAATCTCCTGCGGGATGCCGAATCAGGTCCGGCATGACGAAAAGATCCTGAATCAAGTTCAGGATGACATGTGCTGAAGTTCAGGATGACGTGTGCTGAAGTTCAGGATGACATGCGCTGAAGTTCGGGATGACGCTAAAAGTCTGAATAACTAGCATACTGCCGTTACACCATGCCCGCATACTTCCCTGAAAAAGGACGACGACCGATAATCACTTATCAGTCGTCGTCTTGATGTCGGGGTACTGTGACTCGAACACAGGACCCTCTGGTCCCAAACCAGATGCGCTAGCCAACTGCGCCACACCCCGGATTCCCATAATGGGATTGCAAAGGTAAACTGTTTTTGCAAAAAAACAAAATAATCGCCTAAATTTTCTATCTTTGGGATGATGATTATTGAAGCGAACAATATACATAAGTCCTTCGGCTCGCTGGAAGTGCTGAAAGGAGTTGATTTTTCTGTGGACAAGGCTGAGGTCGTGTCCATCATGGGCGCGTCCGGAGCGGGAAAGACGACTCTGCTTCAGATTCTTGGCACCCTTTCCACTCCGGACGAAGGCTCCCTGGCCATTGACGGGGTGGACGTGCTCCGCCTCAAGGGCAATGCGCTTGCGTCATTCCGCGGACGCCGTATAGGATTCGTGTTCCAGGCCCACCATCTCCTGCCTGAGTTCACCGCTCTGGAGAATGTCATGATTCCGGCGCTTATCGCAGGGACAGGCCGCAGGGAGGCCTGCAACCGTGCCGTGTCACTTCTGGAAATCATGGGGCTGGGCAGCCGTACCGACCATAAGCCGTCAGAACTCTCCGGAGGTGAGCAGCAGAGGGTTGCCATTGCGCGGGCCCTTGTCAACAGCCCCGCTGTGCTTTTTGCTGACGAGCCTACGGGGAATCTTGATTCCGCCACCAAGCAGGAGATACATAAACTTTTCTTCGACCTCCGCGACAGGCTGGGGCAGACCATAGTCATCGTGACCCATGATCCTGAACTAGCCGCCCTCTGTGACCGTTGCCTCAATATGAAGGACGGACTTTTCATATAGACTGTCCATGGCAGGCGAAAGCATATTCCGTTTCAAGCGTTTCGAAGTGCACAACAGTGACTCCGCCCTCAAGGTGGGGACCGATGCCGTGTTGCTCGGGGCTGCTATGACCATACTCCCGACCGACAGGCATCTGCTCGACATAGGCACCGGGACGGGTGTGATTGCGCTTATGGCCGCCCAGAGATTGTCCGATATCGCCGGAGGACGGGATTTCAGGATAGAAGCCATAGACATAGATGCTCCTTCCGCAAGGGAGGCGGCGCGCAATTTCAGGGAATCTCCGTGGGGGGATGTCCTTTCCGCATCGGACGTCGCCCTGGATGCTTTTGCCCCGAGCGGACATTACGACCTCATTTTCTCGAATCCTCCGTATTACGACAATTCGCTGCTGAATCCTGATGCCCGCGAGGCCGCAGCCAGGCATACGGAATCCTTGTCATACCGCGAGATATGTGCTTTTGCATCAGAAAGGCTGAGCCCGGAAGGCCGTCTTTCCCTGATACTTCCGTACGGGTGCGGGCCCATGCTGAAACGCACCGCCGCCTCATTCGGACTGTATCCGTCCCGCACCATAGCAGTGAGGACAACCGCTGCCAAACCGTTCCGCCGCCTGATTGCGGAGTTCGGCCGTGCCCGCACAGTTCCTGAGGAGGGTATGCTGACGCTGCAGGATGGATCATCCCGCACTCAGGAGTATGATTCCCTGACGGAGGATTTCTACCTTTAGTCGAGCTTCAGCACCGCCATGAAGGCGCTCTGTGGTACCTGTACCTTGCCTATCTGGCGCATGCGCTTCTTGCCTTCCTTCTGCTTCTCGAGAAGTTTGCGCTTACGGGTGACATCGCCTCCATAGCACTTGGCGGTCACGTCCTTGCGCACCTGCTTCACTGTCTCGCGGGCAATGATCTTGGCACCGATGGCAGCCTGGACCGGGATGTCGAACTGCTGCCGCGGGATGAGGTCCTTGAGCTTGACGCACATCTTGCGCCCGAAGTCGGCGGCATTGTCTGCGTGTATCAGGGTTGACAGGGCGTCTGCAGGCTCCCCGTTGAGGAGAATGTCGAGTTTGACGAGCTTGGCGGGCTTGAAACCTGTCATGTGATAATCGAAGGACGCATAGCCCTTGGATATGCTCTTGAGCTTGTCATAGAAGTCGAAGACTATCTCCGAGAGCGGCATGTCGTAGTTGAGCTCCACACGGTCCGCGGTGATGTAGTGCTGGCTGACCAGAGTCCCCCTCTTGTCGAGGCAGAGTTTCATGATCGGTCCGAAGAAATCCGCCTTGGATATGATCTGGGCGCGGATGTAAGGCTCCTCGATGTGGTCTATGAGGGTAGGGGACGGCAGGCCTGACGGGTTGTGCACGTCCATCACCTCCCCCTGTGTCGTATAGACTTTGTATGATACGTTGGGTACTGTCGTGATGACGTCCATGTCGAATTCGCGGAAAAGCCTTTCCTGCACTATCTCCAGGTGGAGCAGACCCAGGAAACCGCAGCGGAATCCTGAGCCGAGTGCGAGCGAACTCTCCGGCTCATAGACGAATGAGGCATCATTCAACTGGAATTTCTCAAGCACGGCGCGGAGCTCTTCGAACTTGTCGGCCTGGACCGGATACATGCCGGCGAAAACCATAGGCTTGACTTCCTCGAATCCCGCAATTGCCGTCGAACTCTGGCCTGCGGCTCTGGTGATGGTGTCTCCTACCTTGACTTCGGTAGCGTTCTTGATACCGGTGATCATGTAGCCGACATCGCCGCATCCGACTTCATTTGTCGGGATGAGTTTCATCTTGAGCACGCCGACCTCTTCGACTTCGTATTCCATGCCGGTGGCCATGAACTTGATCTTCTCGCCTTTGCGGAGACTTCCGTTGAATACCTTGAAATATGCTATGACGCCGCGGTAGGAGTTGAAAACGGAGTCGAATATGAGGGCCTGCAGAGGTGCGTCCGGGTCTCCTTTCGGGGCAGGGATGCGCTCCACGATGGCGTCAAGGATAGGAGGGACACCTTCGCCCGTGCGGGCTGACACCTTGAACACATCATCCGGGTCGCAGCCCAGAAGGTCGCATATCTCGTCTGTCACGACCTCCACCTGTGCGGATTCCATGTCTATCTTGTTGAGTACAGGGATGATCTCCAGACCGTGGTCTATGGCCATATAGAGGTTGGAGATGGTCTGGGCCTGAATGCCCTGAGATGCGTCCACGACCAGCAGGGCCCCTTCGCATGACGCGATGCTCCTGGAGACTTCGTACGAGAAGTCCACATGGCCCGGGGTATCTATGAGGTTGAGCTTGTACTGCTCCCCCTTGTAGTTGTACAGCATCTGTATGGCGTGGCTCTTGATGGTGATGCCTTTCTCCTTCTCCAGGTCCATGTCATCAAGCACCTGGTTCTCCATGTCGCGTGCGCCGAGGGTCTGGGTGAGTTCGAGGAGACGGTCGGCCAGGGTGCTTTTGCCATGATCGATATGTGCTATGATGCAGAAATTTCGCGTATGTTTCATAGATGCAAATATAACTCAATTTTTTTGGTTACCTTTGTTTGATAAGAATATCATTTTACTTTATCATATGGCACAAATCGAAGAATTAACCAAAATCGCCTCCCAGGTTCGCCGCGACATCGTCAGGATGGTCTGCGCAGCGAAATCCGGCCACCCGGGTGGATCGCTCGGTATTACCGATGTGATGACGGCCCTGTATTTCAACGAGATGAAACACGATCCGAAGACTTGGACCCGTGAAGCCAAAGGCCAGGATGCTTTCTTTATCTCCGCCGGCCATCTCGCACCTGTCTATTATTCAGTACTTGCACGCACAGGCTATTTCCCTGTAAGTGAGCTTGGTACCCTCCGTAAGTTCGGCACCCGCCTCCAGGGACACCCTTGCGTGACCGACGCACTTCCGGGTGTCTTCAAGCCTTCAGGATCCCTCGGACAGGGCCTTTCTGTAGCGGCCGGCATGGCGCTCGGAAAGAAGATTGACGGGGATTCCGGCAACGTGTACTGCCTCTGCGGAGACGGTGAGAGCGAGGAAGGTCAGATATGGGAAGCTGCAATGTGGGCGGTTCACCACAAGGTGGACAACCTCATCGCATTCACCGACTGGAATGGCCAGCAGATTGACGGCCCAACCACCAGCATCACCGCAATCGAGGACCTCAGCGAGAAATGGGGCGCTTTCGGATGGGATGTCATCATAGCCGACGGACATGACTACAATTCAATCCTCGATGCTTTCAAGATCGCTCATAATGCGAACGGAAAGCCGAAGATGATTCTTTTCAAGACTGAGATGGGACATGGAGTCGATTTCATGGCCGGTACTCATGAGTGGCACGGCAAGGCTCCGTCAGAGGAGCAGTGTGCGGCTGCATTGGCACAGTTGGAGGAAACATTAGGAGACTATTAGTATGAAAAAGTATATCGATACAGGCAAAGTCGACACCCGTAGCGGTTTCGGTGAGGGTCTCGCTATCGCGGGACGCGAAGACAAGAATGTTCTGGCCCTGACGGCTGACCTCAAGGGGTCCCTCAAGATGGGCACTTTCGCCAAGGAGAATCCGGACAGATTCATACAGTGCGGTATCGCTGAGGCCAACATGGTCGGTGTGGCTGCAGGTCTCGCCATCACAGGAAAGGTGCCTTTCATCGGCTCCTTCGCAGAGTTCGTGACCGGTCGCGTATATGACCAGCTCCGTCAGGAGGTCGCTTACGGCCATACCAATGTCAAGATTGCCTCGTCCCACGCGGGCATCACCCTGGGCGAGGACGGTGCCACCCACCAGACCATGGAGGACATTGCTCTCATGCGTGCCCTTCCGGGAATGTGTGTGATCGTTCCTTGCGACTACAATCAGACAAAGAACGCTACCATCGCTGCAGCCAAGTACAACGGACCTGTCTATCTCCGTTTCGGCCGTCCTTCAGTGCCTAATTTCACCGGTGCTGACGAGCCGTTCGAGATCGGCAGGACCTACAATATGAACGAAGGAAAGGATGTGACCATCATCGCTTGCGGACATCTCGTATGGGAGGCCCTCAGTGCTGCCGAGATGCTCGAGGCTGAAGGCATCAGCGCAGAGGTCCTCAACGTGGCCACCATCAAGCCTATAGATAGCAAGACGATAGTCGAATCCGTGAAGAAGACGGGTGCTGTGGTAGTGGCTGAGGAGCACAACATGACCGGCGGTCTCGGTGAGGCCGTTGCCGGTGTGCTTGCCGCCAACTGCCCTACTTTCATTGAGTTCGTCAACGGTGGAGACCGTTTCGGCCAGTCCGGAACCCCAGCCGAGCTCATGAAGGCATATGGCCTTGATGCGGCCCATCTTGCAGAGGCTGCGAAGAAAGCCATAGCAAAGAAATAGAACTTTTTTTTCTAGCAGGTGAGTTGTGGCCTGAAGAAGCAGACGAGGCCCCTTCCGGGGAAATGCTTCTTCAGGCCACAACCACACCTGCATGAGGCGGACAATGCCCTTTCAGGGAAATGCTTCTTCAGGCCACAACCACACCTGCATGAGGCGGAGAATGCCCTTTCAGGGAAATGCTTCTTCAGGCCACAACTGCACCTGCATGAGGCGGAGAATGCCCTTTCAGGGAAATGCTTCTTCAGGCTACAACCCGCCTTAGCGGATAATTTTACCAGTCAAGTTTAGCACCGGCAGCGCGCAGTTTTTTTTGCAGGAGAGGCACGTCAACGTCGCGGCATGAGCAACGGTTCGCGACGGCCTGGGCTGCGGCTGTGCCGGCGGCTTCTCCGGTCATTATACATGTGCCGACTTCGCGTGCGTCATACATGAGGCCTTTCTCGAATCCGAAGCATCTTCCGGCTACGAGAAGATTGCCCATGGTCTTTGGGACAAGTGAGCGGTACGGTACCTGCCACATCCTGCGGTTGATGCCGCTGATTACGGAGCCCTGCCATTCGAGGGAGGAGTCCGCTCCGGTGAATCCGATCACGTCCGGATAGCTTTCTCCATCCACGGCGCCGGCCACTGTGACATTGAAAATCGAATTCAGCACTCTCGTTATACGTACACCGACCACGGTGGGAGCGCTGACGAGGTACGCTCCCTCGCTCCCTTCCTGCGAGCGCAGTTTCTGGACCTCATCCCATATGCGCTGGCGCAACTTTATCTGGGCGTCGGACAGGACATACATGTCCAGACCATCGACGTCAGTGATGCCGGAGCCGAGATGTCCGGTGCGAACTCCCTCGTTGGGTGTGATGGACCCGTATTCAGCAGTACCGACATTGCCGGCGCGCCACATGGAACTTATGTCGTATTTATATTCGGTAAAGTCTTCCCCCGTCCATCCGAGTATGTCGCCGTCACCTGTGCAGTCCACCACGAATTTCGACTTGACCGCCACGCGGCCGCTCTTGGTCTCGATGATCACGGCATCGATGCGGTCTCCGCTTCTGGACACCTGGGCGGCCTGTACGCCGTAGAGTATGCGTACGCCGGCCTCGACGCACATGCGTTCCATGAAGTATTTGGTGGCTTCCGTATCCACATTCGGAGGAGTCCTGAGCCATGCGAGCATCTTATGGGCATCGAGCCTGCGGCAGAGCTCGTCGCAGATCCCATAGACTGCCTGCACCCGGCCCTCTGGGGTAGGAGTGTACATGTCATTGAGGATGGTGACATCGCAGCCGGTGAAAAGGCCTCCGAGGAAATAGCCTCTTTCCAACAGCAGAACATCACAACCCTGGCGCGCCGCGGCAATGGATGCTGCAAATCCGGCGGGGCCGCCGCCAACAACCACGACATCGGCCCCATCGACAACGGGAATGCTGCGTGCCGGTTCGGTGATCCGTCCTATCTCTTCAAGACGGGTCTCTACCTTCTCTTTTTTGGGGGAAGGTTTTGCGTTGGCGGGAACGACACTGGCGGTTGCGAGTGTGGCGGCGCATGCCGCAGACGATTTCAGAAAACTTCTTCTATCCATATTATCCTAATTTTCAGTTCCTGCATAAGAGCATTCAAATTCCCATAACTTGTCATGGAGATTTGCAATAGGCCGCTTCTCATCGCAGGCATTTATAACTTCGTCGAAGAACATCTCCCAACGAGTTCATTTAATTTCACTATTATATCAGTGTTCGTAAAATAGTCATAAAAATACACTGATCATGTTGAATGATATTTGACAAGATTATCAATAGGAGCCGGAATGAAACAACTTACACGAATCCCATATTCCGAGAAAATACGGGAAACAATATCTCTGGCCGCATAACCGAAACCTCCTACGACGGCAACCTGGTATTCAGCGACATCGTATTTCAGGAGCGACCCCTTGACAAAAGATCTGAAATTCCCATCCACGAGATTCCTGATATATTCAGAGGAATCATAGTGACTTAGGATAAATGGGGCCAGTGATCCGAGATAGCGTGCTGGCGTTTCCGATTGGTAAACATTGTCTATGATGGATTCGTAGGAACAATCAAATTCAGCCCTGAAATCTTCAGCGATATCTTTCGGTACGGCGAACTTGAGCCAGTCAGTGAGGAACAGGCGTCCGAGTACGCTTCCACTGCCGTCGTCTCCGAGGATGTATCCGCCTGAAAGAACTTTCTGGCTCATATCCCTTCCGTTGAAGAATGCCGTGTTGGAACCTGTGCCCAAAATCGCCACCAAACCGCTTTCCCTTCCCCATGCAGCCCTGCAGGCGCCTACAAGATCATTCCGCAATTCTATGTCTGCAGATGGAGCGGACCTCTTGATAAAAGTCGTCACTTCTTCGCGTATGGAAGGTGTCACTACACCGGCCGTATAGAGATAGAAGCCTTCTATTCTTGAGACATCAAGGCGTGATAGACCTTCTTCAAGAATCTTCTTCACAACCGGCATCGGCATGGATGACACATTCATCCCGGGAAGGAAGAATCTCTCTTCCGATCCAAGCTTTCTCCACTCACTCTTGGTAGAGCCGCTCTCGATTATGACTTTCATCTCATTCAACGTTTTTATATGCATCGACACCGGCGCGTACGGAACCATGCTCGAGCAGCAGGGACTTGGCGTATTCGTAATCGGTGAGACCGGTTTTCTCCATTATCATGCGCGTGCCGCGGTCAACAAGTTTCTTGTTTGTAAGTTGCATATCCACCATCTTGTTGCCCTGGACATGGCCGGTAAGAATCATTACTGATGTGGATATCATATTCAGTATCAGTTTCGTTGCCGTGCCAGCCTTCATTCTGGTGCTTCCTGTGACGAATTCAGGACCCACAACAGCCACTATGGGACACTCGCAAGCCTCGGAGAGCGCGCACCCTTCATTGCAGCATATGCCACCGGTAAGCATTCCCAGTTTGCGTGCCTTCCTTATGGCTCCGAGAACGTACGGAGCGCCACCGCTCGCTGATATGCCTATCAGGGTGTCCGCTGGGGTGGGATTGAAAGCCATAAGATCGGCTTCTCCGAACTCGGGCTTATCTTCAGCGTACTCTATGCCATTACGTAAAGCACCGTCGCCGCCGGCTATGATGCCTATGAACTTTCCGTCCAGTCCGTATGT
Source organism: Candidatus Cryptobacteroides sp. (assembly GCA_045600405.1). Taxonomy (GTDB): domain Bacteria; phylum Bacteroidota; class Bacteroidia; order Bacteroidales; family UBA932; genus Cryptobacteroides. The sequence goes on along the minus strand of JAZRXV010000005.1, from coordinate 3,724 downwards.
GGGGAGGATTTCGGAAGCGTCAACGACTCCGAGCCGGCCGCTCGTGCCTGCTCCCATATAAAAAATACGACCGCCGCGCGCGACTATGCCGCTCACCAGCCTTTCAATAGCTGGAATGGCCTTTTCCACTGCCAGAGGCACGGTCTTGTCTTCGCTGTTGATGCTTGTCAGAAGTTCGAGCGCTGATTTTTTCTCAAGGTCTGTGAAATGAGAATCCTGTTCTGTTATGTTCATGGCTTGCTTAAATATGGATTTTTATCGAGCAATATTTCTCACACGAGTCCGTCAAGTTCCCTGACCGTCTTGACGAACATTCTGATGTTTTCTTCGGGGGCCATCGGAGGAATTGCACAACCGGCACCATATACAATGCGCGGATTACCTTTGTAAAATTTCTCGAGTTCCAAGATTTCACGTCTGACATCTTCAGGTTTGCCCAGAGCAATGACCCCGCTCGGATCCACTGTCCCGAAGATTGTGGTTGACTTTGAAAAATGCTTGAAGATAGCCTCCGTAGGGGTTTTGTAGTCAAGCTCCACCGCATCAAAACCGGCATTCGCCATATCCTGAAGGATAATGTCGGTATTTCCACAGATGTGCATCAGGTAGGGAAGGCCCTCTTCATGAGCGGCATCGAGAAGAAGTTTCTCTGGCTCAAGAGCAAATTCCCGGTACATATCAGGAGAAATCATCTCCGGACCGGCAGGGCTGTCGCCGTTTGACACCATGTCGACACCGGCCTGGGCCATGAGGTGAATCATTTGAACGCTTATACGACTGGTATAATCGATAAGTTTCTTGGCCTTTTCCGGTTCAAGTACAAGATCCATCATAAAAGCCTCGGGACCTCTCAATGCGCATGCAAGAGAAAATGGCGCCTGATCACAGTTTCCCCGAAGGAATAACTCATGACCGAAGTGTTTTCTCAAGATTTTCATTGCTTCCAGGCTATGCTGGATTCTGACGCTCCTGGATAAGTCGATATCCTCAAGAGCCTCGACATCATCAAGGGATGTGATAAAAGTGCCATAAACCCTTGCCGGGTCATTGTCGGGATAATCCACCGGAGCACCTGCCGCTGATGCCAGCAGGGCCGTGTCCACATCGAAAAGGACACCGTCGATGCCATATTTCTCGACAAATCTGATATGGCAGTCCGCGGCAATCTGTGGGTCCTCCCGATATTGTTTCATGCTGCATCCGTACTCCGCCGCCGCCAGCATGAAATTATGTAGCATTATCGGCCGCACATCAGGCATCCTGCCCTCAATCGCGCTTGTTATTCTCTCAAATCCGTTCATGTCCGTTATTTTTTCAAAGCCCATTTAAAAGTCGGGGTATTTATTGGTTCCTGCATAAGAGCATTCAAACTCCCAGAAACGGTCACTGAGATTTGCAATAGGCCGCTTCTCATCGAAGGCCGCTATCACCTCGTCGAAGAACATCTCCCAGCGAGGTTTGTAATAGTCTTCCATGAGCCCGTCAAAATCCCTTGCAGAATAATCCAGAAGAGCAGGTGAATCTCCCCAGACGGTAACGATGGTGCGGGCATTGGTTGCATAATACTCCTTCTGCTCCTCGGTCTCACCCCAACTGCGGGCCTGTTCGACCCAGCGGTTCATGGAGAACTCGGGACGGCTCTTCAGCACAGTGACGAGCGAGTCCATCAGGGCCAGGAAATTGTCCCTTGCGGCCACCATGCCATCGCGGTCGGATGCCTTGTATGCTTCTTCAAAACGCTCAAGCGCAGGTATTGCCATATTGCCCAGTACCTGCCTGCGTGTGTTGGCGCGGTCAAATGCCAGAGCGTTGCTTTCCCCTTGGACCGAATTCAGGATGTTCTCCGCCTTCTCAATATCTTCAGTGTCATATTCGGTAGCATGGCATCCAACATCGGAATTCTTCCATCCAACATGGAATCCGAATCCAGGGCGCGCGGTGAAGATGGAGGCATGGTCAACATATTCATGCTGCAATCTGATATGCTCGTCCATGTAGTGCCAGAAAGCGCGGTACTGCTCATCCACCTTGCCAAGATGACGGTCGGCGATATTGTCGATGTACTTATCCACATTCTTGCCGGTATCCCAAGCGCGTGACATCACGTGCTCGTAAATCGGCTCGTTGACACCGAATCCTTCAAGTGTGGAACCGATGCCCTTTAATGACGGCCCGCCGTTAGCAAAGACGTCATCAAGATTCTTGGAATTAATATGCATATTACCTTCTATGGCCGTGGCTCCACCGAAATTGCCCAGATAGCACCAGATATAGTCCTGTCCGTAGAAACAATTCAGGCGCTGCCACAAAGATCTGGCGTCGCAGCAGTAGTCCAGCATGATAAGGCGGCCCTTCGGGATTGCGTTGAGGTAAGCCTCGATCGTTTCATCAGTCCAGACTGAAGACAGGAACATCCATGCCATCTGAATCCATTTGGCTTCAGGGTCAACCGCTTCAAGAGAGTCGTATATTCCTTTGGAGATGCCTGCCATAGTGGCTGCGTCCCTGGCCGGAAGGTCCACTTCGTTGAAAGCATCCAGACTGTAGAAATGGTCGGTGCCATACATGGCTGTCTGCTCTTCGAGGAAAGCTTTCTGTATCTCGGCGAAGTGCGGATCCGAAGGGTTCAGGAAGGTACAGTGGTATTTATCCGCGAAACCGCACCAGCTGGTCATGGATGTCTTGAGATCAGTGTTCATCACTTCGGCCAGATTGCCCGGTATATGCCCGTTAAATGCCGGAAGCACCGGATGCATACCGAGTTCACGCTCACGGGCGAGTATCTTTTTCTGAAGCTCAGCATGGCCGTCTATCCACTCCTGAGGGAGGGGACCCTGCCAGCTGTTGATTTCACTCATCTGCTGCCAAGGGAGATGTGCAGGTCCCGTGAAGTAGTCCCTGGTCTGTTCATCGGTCATCCCGAACCTTTTCCACACCTTCTGGTAAACTGCTTCCTGTCCGAGGGCTGCAAGCGGCATATTGATTCCGTTGAGAGCCATCCAGTCGATGAAGCGCTCCCACTGCTCCCACTTCCAGAAAGGCAATGTATAGCCATAGGTACAGTAGTTCAGGAAAAATCTGTACGGGAGGAGGGACTCAACCCTGACCTTCTCCGGCACCGTCGGAAGTGTCTCGGGAAGTTCCACGGGATTGAAGTCGTACCAGCTCACCTGTGTAAGACAGTAATCCTGAAGGTATCTGTTAAGTCCCATAGCCATCGAATTGGCATTGTTGCCCCTGATGACCACGCGGTTTCTGACAGTCTCGATCTCATAGACGTCTTTCGGCTCGTTCTTCAGGGTCTCGAAGCGGATGGATCTGGATTTCTCTCCGATAATGCGCTCTGCGAGTGCCTTGGCCGATTTTGTCTCGACATCACAGGAGATGAGGAGAAAGAGAAAAGAAAATGATAGAAAGAAGTACTTTGCCCTTTTCATGATATAAATATGAAAACTATAGTCAGTCCTTCGCAATCAACACCATCTGTCCGGGTGCGAGGGTCAGGGTGACCTGGCGGCCCCTGATCTTGAAATCAGTGAACCCGGTCCTGCCGTCCTGAGTGATGGTCCAGGCCTTGGCATTACGCGGCAGCGTCACACCTGCCGGCAAGGTCCACTCCTTGTCGGTGTAGCCCTTCTCCGAGAAGGCCACGATGTTCTCATTGCCGAGCCAGACGGCCGGTATGAAGACGTCACCCTCCGAAGCGAGGATGATGCCGTCCTTC
>JAZRXV010000004.1:0-33857 GCA_045600405.1 Candidatus Cryptobacteroides sp. | reverse complement strand
CATCGATGCCGAAGGCCGGCTTCTGGCAATATCCTGCCCTACATACCAGTTCTACATGGACTGCACCGTGCGCAAGAACACCAACAGCGGGACACAGGAGCAGGAATGGCTGGAGAAAGCCAGGGACCTCTGTCAGGAACTGGAGAGGGTGTTCCCGGAGAAAAAGGCGGCCCAGTATTTCTCCATGATCAGGAACGGACGCGCCAACGGCAAGAAATACATGAAGATAGGCCATGCCGTGGACAGGAATCTCTATAACGAAATCATTCAGTTCCCTCTGTTCCGGGAAGGACGGTACAAGAGCGGAATGATAGTCGAGCAGGAGAACATCCGCCAGTATCCTTATGGGAAGCTCGCCCGCCGCACCATAGGATTCGTGCGCAACAACAAGTCCGATGTCGCCAACACCCACATCGGACTGGAAGGCAAATTCGATTATGTACTGCATGGCACCGAAGGACGCGAATGGCTCAGGCAGACCGACGAGGGACGGGTCAGGGACAACGACAGCACCTCGACAGCCGCTGTGGACGGCCAGGACCTCAGGACAACACTGAACATAGACTATCAGGATATAGCGGACAAGGCTCTCAGATCCGAAATCGCCGGGGAAGAAGATCTTGAAGGCGCAACCCTGGTGCTCATGGAGGTCAGCACGGGAGCCATCAGGGCCATGGTCAACCTCGTGCGGGACAAGGACAGCGGCTCATTCGAGGAAATCCAGAACCTCGCAGTCGGAAGGAAGGGAGAACCGGGCTCCGTATTCAAGACAGTCACGCTCATGTCCGTTCTGAACGACGGTTTCATCCACAGCCTTGACGAGACAATACCTACCAACCACGGTGTCATCAAAGGCACCGGTGTCAAACAGGATGTCCACATCCTTGATTACGAACGCAACAACCGCACTTCGGAGATATCAATCATCGACGGATTCAAGATGTCTTCCAACTATGTGTTCGGCTCCCTTGCAGTCAATAACTACAAATCGAAGAAAGGGGCCATGAGGTTCATCGACAACATCCACACATACAACCTGGCCGACAGTTTCGATTTCGACCTTGACGGGCTCCTGACACCGACCGTTCCGACACCGGAGACCCGTGAGGCATGGTCCAGCACCGATCTTGCAACCATGGGCTACGGATACAGCACCGAAGAAACCCCGCTCCACATACTCACTTTCTACAACGCCATTGCAAACAAAGGAAGGATGATGAAGCCATACCTTGTCGAAGACATCGAGCAGAACGGCATAGTGGTGAAGAAACGTGGTCCGAGCGTTCTGAATGCATCAATCTGCAGCCGGGCGGTAGCCGACACGATGACCAGGGCTCTCAAGGCCGTGACCGAGGAAGGTACTGCAAAACGCTTGAAAAACGCGAAGTGCAAGGTCGCAGGCAAGACCGGGACCTCGTTCGGCACATTCGACAACGGACAGTATTCGGACGAGGCCGGCAGGAAGAAGTACCAGGGCACATTCGTGGGATTCTTCCCGGCCGACAAGCCTGAATACAGCGTAATCTGCACGGTCTATTCCAGCCCGACACACAAGAGTTTCCAGGGTGGAGGCATACCGGCCAGAGCAATAAAAAACATGATAGACGGGATCTACACCATCGATCCGGTCTTCAGGAACACATTGGAGAAATCGAAATGAGAGACATCAGCGCATATCCGGCAATAACCTGCGATTCCCGCAAGGTCACCCCCGGCTGCCTTTTCATCGCAGTCAAAGGGACAAAGTGCGATGGCAACGACTATGCGGAGGCAGCGCTCAAAGCGGGTGCCGCCGACGTCATATCCACAGACAGGCGCGGGCTGGCGCTCCTGGCCGATGAATTCTACGGGCACCCTTCAGGGAAACTGAAACTGGTGGGCATCACCGGCACCAACGGCAAGACCACTACGGTCACGCTTCTGTACAAACTCTTCAGGAGTCTGGGATACGAATGCGGATTGCTTTCAACCATAGCAAATTACGTAGGGACGAGGCACAGCGAGACCGCCAACACTACCGCAGACCCTGTCACCATCAATTCCCTTCTGGCAGAGATGGTGGATGCAGGATGCGAATATTGCTTCATGGAAGTCAGTTCCATCGGCATAGAACAGGAAAGGATTGCAGGGCTCGAATTCGCCGCAGGCATATTCTCCAACCTCACCCATGACCACCTGGACTACCACGGCACTTTCGCCGAATACCTGCGCTGCAAGAAGCTGTTCTTCGACAATCTTCCGGAAAGCGCCTTCGCAATCACCAACATAGATGACAGGAACGGTATGGTGATGGTACAGAACACCAGGGCAAAAGTCGTGACCTACTCCTGCAGGAGCATGGCCGACCACAGCGCCCGCATCCTTGAGGAAAGTTTCGAAGGAATGCTTCTCAAAGTGGACGGCACCGAGACATGGACCCGTCTCGTAGGAGCCCACAACGCCTATAACATCCTCGCCATCTATACGACAGCGCTGATGCTCGGTGCAGAGAAGGAAGAAGCGCTCACGGCCATATCGAGGTTGGAATCCGCGCCGGGACGCCTGGAGATTCTCCGCGGGCCGAGGGACCTCAGTGTCGCTATCGATTATGCGCATACTCCCGATGCACTCGAGAATGTGCTCAAGACACTGCGCGACGTAGCTCCGGAACGCGAACTCTGGTGCCTGTTCGGATGCGGCGGGGACCGGGACAGGACGAAACGCCCCGAAATGGCAAAGATAGCAGGAGACATGGCAGACCGTGTCATCGTCACGTCCGACAACAGCCGCACTGAGAAGACGGAGGACATAATCGATGACATCCGCAAAGGATTCAGCGCCACAGCACTGTCAAAGGCAATAAGCATCCCTGACAGGAAAGAGGCCATACGTACGGCAATAATGCTTGCACCTGCAGGAGCGACCATCCTGCTTGCAGGCAAAGGCCACGAGACATATCAGATACTTGGGACGGAGAAGCGCCATTTCGACGAGCGCGAGATAGTGGAGGAGGTTTTCAGATCAATGGAGGAATAGAAGATGTTGCAATTACTGGCAGATTGGCTGAAGAATTCGGGAGTTGATTTCCCCGGACTGCGACTGATGGACTACGTGTCATTCAAGGCAGCCCTCGCGGCCATCATAAGCATAATCATGGCATTCATTTCCGGAGGCAGGATCATCGCATGGCTCCAGCGCAGGCAGATAGGAGAAACCATACGTGACCTCGGTCTCGAAGGACAGATGCAGAAAAAGGGCACTCCGACCATGGGCGGAATCATAATAATCATTTCCGTGCTGGTCTCTGCCCTCCTGGTCTGCGACATCACGAATATCTATGTGATACTGCTTATCATCACGACAGTCTGGTGCGGCGGGATAGGATTCCTGGATGACTCCATCAAAGTGTTCAAGCACAACAAGGAAGGCCTCAGCGAAAGGAGAAAGCTTATACTGCAGTTCGCCCTCGCCCTGTTCATCGCCATGATGATGTGCTTCAGCAAGGCCATCCACACCGACAACCTTGTCACCACTATCCCATTCGTGAAAGCGCATGAGTTCGACTATTCATGGCTTTCACCTTTCCATGGCCAGCTAGGGGTCTACTGTTCGTGGGGAATATATATGGTGATGATCATCATCGTGATACTTGCCTGCTCCAACGGAACCAACCTTACAGACGGCATGGACGGTCTTTCCACAGGAGTATCCCTGATCATCGGAGTCGTGATCGGAATCATGGCATGGTTGAGCGGTGACGTCATAAACGCCCGATATCTCAACATCATGTTCATTCCGGGAACGGACGAGATAGCGGTATTCATGGCGGCCTTCGCCGGGGCGCTCGTCGGATTCCTCTGGTACAACACCTTCCCAGCGCAGGTGTTCATGGGCGATACCGGCAGTCTCACAATAGGCGGGGTAATCGGTGTTTCCGCCGTACTTGTACGCAAGGAACTGCTCCTGCCTCTGCTGTGCGGCATACTACTCATGGAGAGCCTGTCTGTACTGATACAGCGTTATTATTTCAAATACACACGCAAGAAATACGGGGAAGGAAGGAGGGTGTTCCTGATGGCACCGCTGCATCACCACTATCAGAAGAAAGGTATCCCGGAACCGCGCATTGTCACCAGGTTCTGGATTATAGGTGCACTGCTCGGAGTGGCGACATTGGCTATTTTGAAGATAAGATAAAAGAAATATGTCACGGATTGTAGTTCTTGGCGGAGCGGAAAGCGGTGTTGGAGCCGCCGTGCTGGCCAAAGTAAAAGGTTTTGATGTCTTCCTGTCAGACAACGGGAAGATCAAGGATGAGTATGCCGACACTCTCAGGAAATGGGACATCCCGTTCGAGGAAGGCGGTCACAGCGAGAATCTGATACTCAATGCCGACGAGGTGGTGAAGAGTCCCGGAATCCCGTCCACCGCTCCTATGGTGAGCAGCATCAGGGACAAGGGTATCCACATCATCTCCGAAATCGAGTTCGCTTCACGCTATGACAGCGCGAAGAAGATCTGCATCACCGGATCCAACGGCAAGACTACGACCACTTCCATCATCCATCATCTCCTTAAGGAGGCCGGACTCAACGTCGGCCTCGGAGGCAACATCGGAAAAAGCTACGCCCTGCAGGTAGCCACGGAGCATCACGACTACTACGTACTGGAAATCAGCAGTTTCCAGCTGGACGACGCTTACGACTTCCGTCCTGACATAGCCATCATCACCAACATCACTCCTGACCATCTCGACAGATACGGTCACAAGATGGAGAATTATGTCAAGGCCAAGTTCCGCATCACGCGGAACCTCCGTCCCGAGGACTGTTTCATATTCGATTCCGACGATGAGATCACCATAGCGCACCTCAGCAAGATCGTACTCCAGGCGAAGATGCTGCCGTTCACACAGAAAGGCGAGGTCCCTCAGGGAGCCTTCCTCCAGGACGACAGGATAGTGGTCCGCTACGAGAAGGATGAGACACAGATATATCTGAAAGAACTTGCCCTCAGCGGCAGGCACAACATATACAACTCCATGGCTGCAGCCCTTGCTGCAAAGGCTTCGGGCATCGATGACGACACAATACGCAAGAGCCTCAAGAGTTTCCAGCCGATCGAGCACAGGCTCGAACCGGTGCTGAGCCTCAAGGACGTCCTTTACATCAACGACTCGAAAGCGACAAACGTGGATGCGGCATGGTACGCCCTCGAGTGCCAGACAAGACCGGTGGTGTGGATAGTAGGCGGCAAGGACAAGGGAAACGACTACAGCATCCTCAACGAGGTCGTCAGGAAAAAAGTCAAGGCAATAGTCTGCCTCGGTATAGACAACTCCAAGATACACGCCGCATATGAAGGCATCGTGGGAACGGAACGTATGGTCGACACCGCTTCGGCGGAGGCCGCGGTCAGGGCCGCTGCTGAATTTGCGGAAAGCGGGGACGTCGTGCTGCTGAGCCCGTGCTGTGCAAGTTTCGACCTGTTCAAGAGTTACGAGGACAGGGGCGAACAGTTCAAGAACGCAGTCAGACATTTGTAGGATATGACAGAGAAAAAGAGGACATTCTGGAATTTCGCCGACAGTTTCGAGGGCGACAAGGTGGTCTGGATCATAGTGCTGCTATTGATCCTTATCTCCAGCGTGTGCATGTTCTCTTCCACCTCCAGGCTGCTGCGTGACGGCATGACCAGGATAGACCTGATGAGGGGACAGTTGCTCATCGTCGCCGTCGGTCTGGCCCTTATTATCGTCTGCTACAACATAAAGAACATAAAGTTCTTCCAGTGGTGCTCCCAATGGGGTTTCGCTCTGTCTTTTATAATGTTGCTGCTGCTCGTTTCCAAAGTGGACATGCCGTTCCTCAAATCGATAGAACTCAACGGGGCCCGAAGGATACTTCAGATAGGAGGGGTCCAGGTCCATGTCTTCGAGGTCGTCAAGATAGCCATGGTGCTCTATCTCTCGTGGGCTTTGGATGCCCTCAAAAGGAATGCGCTGAAATGGCCGCAAAAGACCATATGGAAGAAGGTTGCATACCTGTATGCTCCTTTCCTCATCGTACTGCTGCTCGTGATTCCGGGAAGCAACTCGGCATCGATCTTCATAGGAGGGATCATGTTCATCCTCATCCTTCTTGGCGGAGGCAACTTCAAGGAGCTCATGATGCTGGCGCTCGCCGGAGTGGTCATCATAGGACTGTGTTTCGGAATCTACAAGGTTTCAGACGGCAGGGCCATGGGGCGCATAGGTACCGCAATATCAAGAATCACCGATAACGACGATGACGTTGAAACCTTCCTCAACAGCCCGAAAGGAAGCATCGAATGGCAGGAGGCACTGGATGCCATACGCCAGCCGTACAGTGCCAAGATAGCCGTGCACGAAGGAGGGTTCTTCGGCAAAGGTCCGGGACAGAGCACTCAGAGATATGTGGTGCCGGACATATCCGAGGACTACATGTTCAGTTTCATCATAGAGGAATACGGAATCCTCGGAGCGCTCGTGGTGATATTCCTGTATGTATCCCTGCTGGCCAGGGGATCGCTTATCGTACGTAACTGCGGAAGTGATACATATGCGAAATTGACGGTGGCTGGACTGTGCCTGCTGATCAGCGGACAGGCTTTCCTCCACATGTTCGTCAATGCGGACATAGGACCTATGACAGGACAGACGCTGCCCCTTATAAGTCACGGCAACTCTGCGTTCCTGTGTTTCTGCCTGGCATTCGGCATAATCCTCAGCTTCAGCCGCATCGCCTCCAGAAAGATAGAAAGGGAGACGAAGAATGCCGAGCCTCTGATGGAGATGCACGAAGCGGTACAGTCCGGACTCAACGACCTTGACGCTTTCGAATCCGGAGAGATGCTCCAGGATGATATTGACGGTATTTCAAATGAATTCAACGACTATGGAATATAGGAAACTGCGTGTCATAATAAGCGGCGGCGGGACCGGAGGGCACATTTTCCCTGCCGTCTCGATCGCCAACAAACTGATGGAAGTCAATCCTGAGACCGAAATACTGTTTGTGGGAGCCGAGGGGAAGATGGAGATGGAGAAAGTGCCGGCTGCCGGCTACAAGATAGTCGGTCTGCCTATAGTAGGCCTCCAGAGACAGCTCAACTGGAGCAACATCAAGAACGACGTGCAGGTGCCGTTCAAGCTGATCGCCAGCATCCGCAAGGCTGGCAGGGTGATAGATGAGTTCCGTCCGGACATAGCCATCGGAGTAGGAGGATACGCCAGCGCTCCCCTGCTGTGGACGGCGACAAGAAAAGGTATTCCTGCATTGATACAGGAGCAGAACGGATTCGCCGGACTCACCAACAAGCTCCTCGCGAAGAAGGTTGGAAGCATATGCGTCGCATATGAAGGGATGGAGAAGTTTTTCCCCGCTGAAAAGATAACCTTCAGCGGCAATCCTATCCGCAAGGAGATCCATCCGTACAGCGCGGAGGACAAGGCCGAGGGGATACGTTTCTACGGCATGGACGAAAGCAAGAAGCATCTCCTGATAGTCGGAGGAAGCCTCGGCAGCGGGACTCTAAACAAGGCGATGAAGGCATGGATAGAATCCGGATGCCCGGGAGGAAATGACGTCGAAGTACTATGGCAGTGCGGGAAATACTATAAGAAAGGCATAGACGGATTCATGGCCGGAAGGAACCTGCCGGACATCCATTACAGCGATTTCATCGGTCGCATGGACCTCGCATACGCGATGGCGGACCTCATAATCTCACGTTCCGGAGCGTCTTCCATATCGGAAATCTGCGCAGCCCGCAAAGCCGCCATCTTCGTGCCGTCCCCTAACGTTGCGGAAGACCACCAGACGCATAATGCGATGGCACTCGTGAGCAGGGATGCAGCAGCGATTGTCAGGGATGCCGAAGCGGAAGCCGGGCTGATGCCCGCTGCAATGGAAATGATACATGATGTGCAGACGCTTGAAAGATTCGAAAAGAACGTCGCGCCGCTCGCACGTCTGGACGCAGGACAGACCATAGTGGATGAAGTGTACAAATTACTTGAAAAATAAGCGCAAGGATATGAAAACCCCATATAGCAAAGTGTATTTCATCGGGATAGGAGGCATAGGCATGAGCGCCCTCGCCCGCTATTTCAAGTTCAAGGGAATGGAAGTAAGCGGCTATGACAGGACGCCCACCGCACTCACTTCAGCCCTGGAGAATGAAGGCATACAGGTACATTTCGAGGATTGCACCGACTATGTCCCGAAGGACAAGGCAGGTACTCTTGTAATCTATACCCCGGCTATTCCGGACACAATGGGGGAACTGAAATTCGTCAAGGAGAACGGATACAAAGTGGTCAAGAGGGCCATGGCCCTCGGAGAGGTCACAGCCGGGCAGATCTGTCTGGCAGTGGCAGGAACACACGGCAAGACCACCACGTCCACGCTTGTCGCCCACATACTCACGGAAGGCACAAAGGGATGCTCCGCATTCCTCGGCGGAATATCAAGGAACTATGGCACCAACATGCTGATGAGCCACACTCCGACAGTGGTGGTGGAAGCAGATGAATTCGACCGGTCCTTCCATCAGCTCCACCCGGCGATCGCGGCCATCACCGCCATGGATGCAGACCATCTCGACATCTACGGCGACATAGAGCATGTGCGCGAGTCCTTCCGCATCTTCGCCTCACAGATAAGCGAGACCCTTATCCTGAAATACGGTCTGCCCATCAGCGAGGAGGACATCAGCGCGCATATCCTGACCTATCATTTTGACAATCCGGAAGCCGATTTCCACAGCACCAACCTCAGGCTCGGCGATGACGGGCATTATACCTATGACCTCGTATATCCGGGAGGCACCCTCAGCGACATCAAGGTCGGAGCTCTCGGCTGGGTCAACGTCGAGAACAGCATTGCAGCGGCCGCAATCTGCCTCTGCCATGGAGTGGACGGACAGAAAGTGCGTCACGCCATAGGCACATACCAGGGTGTGAAACGCAGACTGGAAGTACATTTCGACGGGAACGGACACACCTACCTGGATGATTATGCACACCATCCGGCAGAACTGGCAAGCGCCATCACCTCCATAAAAGGGATATTCCCGGGACGCAGGATCACAGGCATATTCCAGCCGCATCTGTACACCAGGACAAGGGATTTCGCAGGAGAGTTCGCCCAATCCCTCAGCCTTCTGGACAAGACCATCCTCCTGGACATATATCCGGCAAGGGAGGAGCCTATCCCCGGTGTCACCTCGGAGATCATCTTCAAGGACATCACATCACCACAGAAACTGCTTACCACCAAGGAAAATCTCATGGATATCCTTAATGACGAAGACATAGATATCCTGGTGACCTTCGGAGCGGGCAACATAGACGGCTTTATCGGGCCTGTGACAGAAATGATGCAAAACCGGTTCGGGAAATGAGCAACAGATTGAAATACTTCCTCACCGCCGTCATCATAGCCGCATTCTGCGCCTTGATGACCCTGCTTGCGCTCAATGACAATCTGCGCCAGTCGCGTGTCATCTGCCGCGGGCTGCAGGTGGAGTTTGCCGACAGCCTGAAATTCGTCACAGAAGAAGATATCATAGGTTTTCTCGACAAGCAGTACGGAAGTTATGTGGGGCAGCCGCTGGACAGCGTGGACCTGGCCCGCATAGAGAAGGTGCTTGAGGGCAAGGGTGCAGTCATGGACAGCGAAGCATGGACCACGGGGGACGGCATGCTGCACATCAGCATAACCCAGAGGGCTCCTGCCATCAGATTCCAGAAAGGGGACCTCGGATTCTACGCAGATGAGACAGGATTCATATTCCCGCTTCACAAGAGTTTCACCGCAGAGGTCCCGCTGATAGAAGGCAACATTCCCGTGACCATCAATCCGGGATTCAAGGGCGAGCTGGAATCAGCGGAGGAGAAACAATGGGTGATTGACATCCTCGGCCTGGTAAGGAGCCTCGACAAGGCGAAGAATCTCAAGGGACGCTTCTCATCCGTTTCGGTCAACAAGGCCGGGGATATAGTCATAACTGCGGCACAAGGTGGGGAGAAGATCATTTTCGGCAGCCCGAGGGATGCCGGAGACAAATTCGCCAGACTGGAAAAATATTACACCCATATACTTCCGGCAATGGGGGAAGGTTACTACAAGAGTATAAACGTCAAATACAATGGTCAAATAATATGCAGGAAAGATATATAGCCACCGCTGATCTCGGTACTTCGAAATTCGCCATAAGCGTAGCGAAAGTCATAGGAGAAGACATCCAGATCATTTATTACAAGGAGACACCGGCCGACGGCATACGCTACAGTTGTGTCTTCAACCCGAAGAGAGCGTCCACGGCACTCAGGAACGCCATTTCACAGGCAGAAGAAGAACTCAAGATCAAGATTCTGCAGATTGTGGTGGGCCTCCCGAGATACAATGTCAGACAAGAGATCGCTCCCGCAACCATCAAGCGCAGCAATCCTGACAGCTGCATCACCCTCGAGGAGGTCGAGTCTCTCAAGAGCATGGCTCTGGACAGCTATCCCCTCAATGACGCTACCAAAGAAGAAATCTACGGTGCAGTGGCGCAGTCATTCTCAGTGGATGACCTCATCCAGGCCGGAGAACGGGACATCATAGGCACCACCAGTGAGACCCTTGAAGGCAATTTCAAGATTTTCGTGGGAGCCAAGAAGTCCGCAGCCAACATAGACGTGATGCTCAACGACCTCGGAATAGCACCGGCACGCAAGGTCTTTCTGCCGCACACCATTGCCAAAGCTGTCCTGACCCATGAGGAAAGGGATAACGGAATAGCACTTATCGAGATCGGTGCAGGAGTCACCTCCCTCACCATCTATCAGGGTGGCATCATACGCTACTACGGCGCAATCCCGTTCGGAGGCCGGAGCATCACCTCCGACATCCGGTATGAATGCGGATTCGACGAGACCCTTGCCGAAAACATTAAACTCGCATTCGGAGCATGCATGCCGGAGAAGCTTCTTTCCATGAGTGAGAAGGTCATACGCATCAACGATGACGAGACCGGGACTTATGAGCAGCTCCCTGTGAAATATCTTTCGGAAATCATCACATGCCGCACGAAGGAGATCATCAACGCAATACTCTACCTCATCCAGACCAGCGGATTCGCAGAAAGACTGCGCAACGGTATAGTCCTGACCGGCGGAGGAGCCAACCTTGCCAACATCACCAATCTGTTGAAGGAAATGTCGGGATACAATGTACGCCTGGGCTACCCGCACCGGTATTTCAGCGCCGCGGGCTGTCCGGGCATAAGAGAGACCGCAGCCGTGGCTTCGGTCGGAATGATTCTGAATGCAAGCAAAGACCCTTACCTCAACTGTATCGAAGAAGCGGTTCAGGAGCCTGAAGAAGCGCCGGTCGTGGAAGTGCAGAGCTATAAAGGCACAATAATGGACCCTGATGCAAATCAGGAAAAAATCATCAGCGGCACCACTGACAAGAACTCAGGTAAAAAGAAGGATGGCAGAAAAGGCCTGTTCGGCAATCTCAATATCACATGGGGGAAGAAAGTCGAGGATGTCATCGGCAGGGCGCTCGACTCTGACAGTAAATTAGGAAACCTGTTTGACTCAATGGGAGAATAAGCATATGGAAGATATTATTGACGTTATCGCCCCCGCCAATTGGGTGGTATCCGACACAACAATCAAGGTCCTCGGCGTAGGCGGAGGAGGATGCAACGCTGTCAACAGCATGTACAAGGAAGGCATTACGGGATGCAGTTTCGTGGTGTGCAACACTGACTCCATGGCCTTGTTCAACAGTCCCGTCCCGGTAAAGATACAGATGGGAGCGGGTCTGGGAGCGGGGACCAATCCTATAAAGGGCCGCAATGCGGCTCTCGAGAGCCAGGCCGAGATAGAGAAAGTCGTGCTGGAGGGCAACACCAAAATGCTTTTCATCACAGCAGGCATGGGAGGAGGCACCGGTACCGGAGCCACCCCGGTGATAGCAAAAATGGCCAAGGACAGGGGCATATTGACTGTCGCCGTGGTCACACTGCCGTTCAAGAATGAGGGCAGGAACGCGATGGCCAGGGCGATAGACGGAGTCCACGAACTGGAGAAGAACGTCGATTCCCTGCTCATCATCAACAATGAGAAACTCTACGAATATTTCGGGGACCTGTATGTCCACGATGCATTCCCGAAAGCTGACGAAGTTCTTGCCACCGCCGTCAAGGGCATAATAGAAATCATCAAGAAACCGGGCTACATCAACGTTGATTTCGAAGATGTGCAGACCATGATGAAGGATAGCGGCATGGCCTTGATGGGATGCGGCACGGGACGGGGTAAAGACCGTATAGACCAGGCAGTGAAAGAAGCCCTCGAATCACCTCTGCTCAATGATTTCGACCTCAAGACAGCAAAGAATGTCCTCGTAAATATCACCACAGGCAACAACGATCAGGGTCTCAAGATGAATGACCTCAGCGTCATTAACCAGAAGATTGCCGAATACACGGGAGGTGCAAACAATTTCAAGCACGGTCTGGTCTATGACAACAATCCGGACATCGGCGACGAAATCCACATCACGGCAATAGCCACTGGCTTTGAGTTCAACAAGCTCATAGGTCCCGACATCAACCTGGGCAACATCATCATGATTGACAGGAAGTTCAGATACGATAAGGACGAAGCCGCACGCACCGAAGGGATATCTCTCAGTTCCGAGACTCCCCCTCATCACGTGGGATTCAGCACCAAGAACAACATTCCGGCATTCAGATTCAACCTGGACGAGAAGCCGGCGCTGCTCGTAAGCGAAGGAGAAGGATTCGCCGAGCTGGAAAACATACCGTCAATACGCAGAATACAGAAATAAAACCTATGAAAAGGACAAGAGTCAGATTCGCACCGTCCCCTACTGGACCGCTCCATATGGGAGGAGTCCGGACTGCTTTGTACAACTATCTTTACGCCAAACAGAACGGAGGTGATTTCATCATACGCATAGAAGACACCGACTCCCACAGATTCGTACCGGGAGCCGAAGAATATATCATCGAGGCACTCCGCTGGTGCGGCATAATCCCCGACGAGGGGGTCGATGAGAACGGCAAAGTCGTCGAGACAGCATCGGAAAAGCATCCTCACGCACCGTACCGCCAGAGCCAGCGCCGCGGAATATACCGCAAATACGCCGAACAGCTCGTCGCCGGAGGATGGGCGTATTATGCTTTCGACACCGCGGAAGAGCTCGAAAAGGCCCGTGCCGATGCCGAAGCGCAAGGCCGGACATTCATATACAACTACAGCACCAGGAAGAGCCTCAGGAATTCCCTCACCCTCCCTGCGGACGAAGTGGAGAGTCTCCTTGCAGAGCGCACGGACTGGACAGTCAGGTTCAAGATGCCGGAGGACACGGTAGTGGAAATGGACGATCTGATCCGCGGACATATCGAGGTCAACACTTCCACCCTCGATGACAAAGTGCTTTGGAAAAGGGCGGACGAACTCCCTACATACCATCTCGCCAATATTGTTGACGACCATCTCATGGAAATCACCGAAGTGATACGCGGTGAGGAATGGCTGCCTTCACTTCCGCTTCACTATCTGCTATACAAGGCTTTCGGATGGCAGGACAGCCAGCCGCGTTTCGCGCATCTGTCCCTGCTTCTCAAACCAGTCGGCAACGGCAAGCTCAGCAAGCGCGACGGTGACAAGATGGGTTTCCCTGTGTTCCCTCTGGCCTGGACCAATGCCGAAGGAGAAACATCCCACGGCTATCGTGAGGATGGATATTTCCCGGAGGCCTTCGTCAACATGCTGGCCATGCTCGGATGGAATCCCGGCAACGATCAGGAAATCTTCTCAATGGAAGGACTGGTCGGTGCCTTCTCGATGGAGAAAGTGCAGAAGGCCGGGGCCAAGTTCAACCCGGACAAGGCGAAATGGTACAACAAGGAGTACCTGCGCATGAAGAGTGACGAAGAACTTGCCGCCCTGTTCGTGCCTGTGCTTGAGGCGAACGGCATCAAGGCGGACTTCGGCTATGTGAAGCGCGTAATGGCGCTGATCAAGGAAAGGGCCACGTTCGTGCAGGATTTCTGGACCATAGCGCCATATCTATTCATCGCTCCGTCAGAATTCGAAAAACATGGTGTCAAGGCCGGAGCGGCAAGCGCCAAACCTGCGGACGCCAACCGTCCGGTAGACCCGCGTGCTAAAGTATTCGATGATGCGGCCACCGCCCCGTTCCTTGCAAAGGATGTGGACAAATTCTGGAAGGAGGACGTCAGCCGCGCCGCTATGGAGGCCTGCAGGGCAGCCTTGGAAAACGGATGCGACCTTGAGACATACATCAAGGAAAAGGAACTTCCTATGGGAAAGGTCATGAACTGCACCAGACTTGTCCTTACCGGAGCATCCAGCGGCCTCGGCATAGCCGACATCCTTTCTTTCATAGGGAAAGACGAAGCCTTGAAGCGTTGGGAATATGCCATGCAAAGACTAGGATAGAAAGACATATGAAAAGAATCATCCCCGTTCTGCTCGCAGCTATCTTTGCCGCCGGATGTTCAGATGAGCAGGTCACAACTGTCGGAAACATCCCGAACGATACGCAGAGCGTATGCTACATCAGCAACGCCGCCCCTCTGCAGAGAGAGCATCTGATAAAGCTTCCTACCGGCAGCATCAAACCGGGAGGGTGGCTCCTGAGACAATTGGAATTGCAGAAGGAAGGCCTCAACGGAAAACTCGGGGAGATAAGCATCTGGCTTCAGAAGGAAGGCAACGCCTGGCTTACCAAGGGCGGGCAATGGGGCTGGGAGGAAGTGCCTTACTGGCTCCGCGGCTATTCTTCTCTTGCCTGGCTGTTTGAGGATGAGGCCATGATGGCTGAATCCAAACTCTGGATAGATGCGATACTCGCGTCCCAGAGGGAAAACGGCAACTTCGGACCGTCAGCCGACGTGCAGGAAGGAAAGAACCAGGATTTCTGGCCTAACATGATAGCGCTCTGGCTGCTCCAGGACTATTACGAATACAGCGGTGACGAGAGGATCATCCCGTTCATGACAAGATATTGCGAATACCTTCTCTCCGTACCTGACGAAAGATTCCTCGAGAGTTTCTGGGAGAACAGCCGCGGAGGGGACAATCTCTGGAACGTGGCATGGCTGTACAACCGCACAGGTGACGCAAGGCTCATCGAACTCGGCCACAAGATACACCGCAACACCGCCGATTGGACAAAGTCCACGGAACTTCCGAACTGGCACAATGTCAATGTAGCCCAATGTTTCCGCGAACCGGCAGAATATTACCTCTTCAGCGGAGAACAGGCCATGATCGACGCGACATACAACGATTATAGCCTTATCCGGCGCGCATACGGCCAGGTGCCGGGAGGCATGTTCGGAAGTGACGAGAACTGCCGCATAGGCTTCTTCGATCCGCGTCAGGGCACCGAAACCTGCGCCTTTGCAGAGCAGATGGTGTCCGACGAGATACTGACCCTTATCACAGGAGATGTCAAATGGGCCGAGAACTGTGAAGATGTCGCTTTCAACAGTCTTCCTGCCGCATTCATGCCTGACTATAAGTCCCTGCGCTATATCACAAGTCCCAACATGACGATAAGTGACTCCAGGGACCATCATCCGGGCATACAGAACGGAGGACCGTTCCTCGCCATGAATCCGTTCAGCAGCCGATGCTGCCAGCATAACCATGGCTTTGCATGGCCGTACTACAGCGAATTCCTGGCCCTTGCCACACCTGACAACGGACTGGCATTCACCCTCTACAGCGAATGCGAGGTGAAGGCCAAAGCAGGGAACGGAGCCTCGGAAGTCAGGTTCCGCGAGCAGACCCGGTATCCCTTCGACGAGAAGGTAACACTTACCATGGAAAGCGGAGAGAGCGCAGTGTTCCCTGTCTATCTGCGCATCCCGACATGGTGCTCCGGAGCCAAGGTATCACGCAACGGGCGTGTCATAGCAAAGAACTGTGAATCAGGAAAATACATCCGCATTGAAGCCGAATGGCAGGCAGGCGACGAAGTCGTCCTGGAGCTCCCGATGGAATTCTCATGCAGGACATGGGATGTCAACAAGCACAGCAGGAGCGTGGACTACGGACCTCTGACCCTGTCCCTCATGATAGACGAGGAATATAAGAAAGTGGACAGCAAGGAAACTGCGATATGGGACTCCAAATGGCAGGAGAACGCCGACACCTCGCAATGGCCGTCATACGAAATATTCCCTGCATCCGCATGGAACTATGCACTGGCCACAGACTCCCCTGTCAGCGTGGTGCGCGGCGTATGGCCGGAGGACAACAACCCGTTCACCCTGGAAGGCTGTCCTGTTAAGTTCAAGGCAAAAGGCAGGCTGGTACCTTCATGGGGCATCGACGAATACGGTCTGACGGCAGTTCTTCCATATGAGGATGCGGAGAAATCCGACAAGGTGGACGACATCACCCTGGTCCCGATGGGCGCTGCCAGACTCAGGATATCAGCATTCCCAACCTGCACAGTCAAATAAGAAGCATATGAAAATCGGAATCTGCAGCGACCACGCCGGGATAGAATACAAGACCAGACTCATAAGTTACCTTCTCGGCAAAGGATATGAAGTGGCCAACTTCGGCACGGACAGCGCTGATAGTTGCGATTACCCCGACTTCGCTCATCCTTTGGGAGACGCGGTCGAGAAAGGAGAATGTGACCTGGGAATAGCAATATGCGGCACCGGCAACGGCATGGCAATGACCCTGAATCATCATAAAGGGATACGTGCAGGACTTGCCTGGAACACTGAAATAGGCAAGCTGGTCAAGGAGCACAACAACGCCAACGTGCTGGTCATGCCAGCCCGTTTCATATCCTACCGCATGGCTGTCAGCATCGTGAGGACATGGTTGGGCAGCAGTTTCGCCGGAGGACGTCACCAGCGCCGCATTGACAAGATAAACGCCTGTTAGTGGAAACATTCTCACGTAATATCGAAGATTATCCGGAGGGCATAATACTTCCGATAGACAAGCCGTACCGCTGGACTTCGGCGGATGTGATAAGGAAGGTCAAGTTCGCAGCGATAAGACATTTCGGCAAGAAGAACCTCAAGGTAGGCCATGCCGGCACGCTCGACCCCCTTGCCACGGGCATACTGCTTGTGTGCATAGGGCCCGCCACGAAGAAGGCCGAAGAGCTCCAGCGCTCCCCGAAACAGTATCTTGCCGGCATCAGTTTCGGAGCCACCACCCCGTCCTATGACCTTGAGAAGGAAATCGACCGCGTCTATCCCCTTGAAGGAGTGACAAAGGAGACAGTGAGCGGCATACTGCCGTCCTTCATAGGAGAGCAGGATCAGGTGGCCCCGCTGTTCAGCGCCAAATCCGTAGACGGTGTGAGGGCATACGAACTGGCCAGGAAACAGTACCGGGACGCACAAAGGGCAGGGACCGTATTCATTCATGACGATGCATCCCTTCTTCAGACCAACCATATCTCAATCTACGGGCTGGAACTTGAGGAGTTCATCGAAGGGGTCCCGGGATGTGCAAACCCGGACCAGGTTTCCGACAGAAGCAGCAGGATAAATGTGGCGGACATATCCGGACATGCCCTGTCCACTGCCATGGTACGTGTGGACTGCAGCAAAGGCACCTACATCCGTGCGCTGGCCCGGGACCTTGGCGAAGCGCTCGGCACAGGAGCCTTTCTCAGTTCTCTCAGACGGACCCGGAACGGAGGCTACGGCATAGAAGAAGCTTTGCCCCTGGACGCCGTGCTTGAAATGCTCGCGTAATTTCCGTATCTTTGGGTGAATTGAACCAATCATACGGAATGAAAAACCCATTTTCACTTGAAGGCAAGGTAGCCCTGGTCACAGGAGGATGCTACGGCATAGGCTATGCCATCGCAAAGGCTCTCGCCCAGGCCGGTGCCGAAGCCATAATTTTCAATGCCAGAACACAGGGCAACATCGACAAGGCCCTGGAAGATTACCGCAGGGACAGTATCAACGCACGGGGATACCTCTGCGATGTCACGAACGAGCAGGACGTGCAGAAGATGGTAGCCGATGCCACTGCGGAATTCGGCCACATAGACATCCTGGTCAACAATGCAGGCATCATAAAGCGCATCCCTATGCATGAGATGTCAAGGGATGAATTCCAGCAGGTCATAGACATTGACCTCGTCGGTCCTTTCATCTGCGCGAAAGCAGTGCTCCCCCAGATGATGGAACGCCGCGAAGGCAAGATCATCAACATCTGCTCCATGATGTCGGAACTCGGACGCGAGACCGTTTCCGCATACGCTGCGGCAAAAGGCGGGCTCAAGATGCTCACGCGCAATATCTGCTCCGAATACGGAGAATACAACATACAGTGCAACGCAATCGGTCCCGGCTACATAGCCACCCCGCAGACAGCCCCGCTCAGGGAGCCGCAGGCTGACGGAAGCCGGCACCCTTTCGACAGTTTCATCTGTGCGAAGACCCCTGCCGGACGCTGGCTGGATCCGGACGAGCTGGGCGGTCCCGCAGTCTTCCTGGCCTCACACGCCTCCGATGCAGTCAACGGCCACATCCTCTATGTGGACGGCGGCATACTCGCATACATAGGAAAGCAACCGAAATAAGCAAAACATCATGACAAAGATCAACTGCACAGTAAGACAGGCATCCAGCAACGTGGATGCGAAGCATTATGATACGGAACGCATCCGCAAGGAATATCTTGTAGAAAACGTTATGGTCCCGGACGAGATCAACATGACATACTCCATGTTCGACCGCATAATCGCCGGAGGCGCAGTGCCTGTAAAGGAAGAACTCACGCTCGAGGCACCGGAAATACTCCGTGCGGACTATTTCACCCAGCGCCGCGAGCTCGGAATCATCAATGTCGGAGGAGCAGGCACCGTCAAGGTCGGTGAAGAAGCCTACCATCTCGACTACAAGGAAGCCCTTTATGTCGGCAAAGGCGACCGCCATGTCACATTCTCCAGCGACAATGCGGAGAGCCCTGCGCATTTCTATTTCTGCTCAGCCACCGCACACCGTGAAACGGGCGTAAAAAAAGTCAGCAAGGAAGATGCTGTGGTAATGCATCTCGGAAGCCTCGAGGAATCCAACGAGCGCACCATCAACCGTCTTCTCGTCAAGGAAGTGGTGCCATGCTGCCAGCTCCAGATGGGTATGACCGAACTCGCTCCTGGAAGCACATGGAACACCATGCCGGCACACACACATGACCGCCGCATGGAAGTTTACTTCTACTTTGAACTCCCTGACGATGCGGCTGTATGCCACTTCATGGGTGAGCCACAGGAGACGCGTCATATCTGGATGCACAACGAGCAGGCCGTGATATCCCCGCAGTGGAGCATACATTCCGCATGTGCGACACGCAACTACACCTTCATCTGGGGCATGTGCGGCGAGAATGACGACTACAACGACATGGACTGGTGCGCTACCACCGACCTCAGATAACTTTATGAAATGAAAAGACTGTTGACCATTGCAGCGGCACTGCTCTGCCTGGCCGCCTGCAGGCAGACCCCGGAGCAGGAGCAGAGAGTCATGGCCCGCTACGTTCCGGAACGCGCCGATGATTTTGTCTTCGAGAACAACCTCGTAGCCGGCCGCGTGTACGGCAAGGCGCTCGAAGGCGAGACCACCTCCCCCGGAATCGACATCTGGGTCAAGACCCCGGGAGGACTTGTTGCCGACCGGAGATACAAGGACGAACTGGAAAACGGAAAGACCTACCACAAGGACTGGGGCAACGGCAAGGACTGCTACAAGGTTGCGACAAGCCTGGGAGGAGGTGCGTCCGCAGTCATCATAGAAAACCGAATCCAATACCCTGCCACAAACTACCGCGAGTGGGAGATACTGGAGCAGAGTGCGGAGAAAGTGGTGTTCCGCCTGACTTATCCCGAATGGGAAGCCGGCGGAGAGAAGATTGCGCTCTCGAAGACTTTCACCGTTGTCCCCGACACATATTTCGTCAGGGTCGACGATGTCTATACGTTCAGCGGCGAATACGGTGACGAACTGGCAGTCGCAGCCGGAGTGTTCAGGCATCCCGCACAGGAGACAATAGAGGAAGAACGCTGCGGCAGCGACAGATACGCCATCTGGGAGCATGCCTCCGACCAGAGCGTCGAGCCGGAGGACGGGATGCTCGGAGTCGCAGTATATGTGCCTGGTGCGGAAAGCGTACGCCTCTCACACGGAGATGACCATGGCCTCTGCGGTCGCAGAGTGAAATCCGGCGAGGCATTCACGTATTATTTCGGCAGCTGCTGGAGCAAAGGTGACGTAAAGACCGCCGCCGAATGGTTCGACATAGTAAACAAACTCAAAAACTGATATGAAACACCTGGGCTATATCATTGCAGCAGCCATTGCCGTATGCGCTGCCGGTTGCAGCGGAAACGGAGAGCCTGCAGAATCAGGCAAGCTCATCACGCCTGTCAATTTCGCTGACATCAGCATAAACGACAATTTCTGGTCACCACGGCTCCAGAAGCACAAGGATGTCACACTCGGCGTGTGCATCGACCAGATCGAGAACCAGACGGGCAGGATACGCAACTTCGAGAACGCAGCCAAGGGTGAAGGAACGCACTCCGGAATATTCTTCGATGACTCCGACGTTTACAAGGCGCTCGAAGGCATGGCTTATTCTCTCCAGAATATACCGGACCCCGTGCTTGAAGCAAAATGCGACGAGTGGATCGACAAGTTCGCCGCCGCACAGCAACCTGACGGATACATCAACACGTTCTACACCCTTACCGGACTTGAGAACCGCTGGAAGGACATGGACAAGCATGAGATGTACTGTGCCGGCCATATGATAGAAGCCGCAGTCGCTTATTATAACGTCACAGGGAAACGCAAGCTCCTTGACGTCAGCGAAAGGATGGTACAGCATATGATGAGTGTCTTCGGCCCGGGCAAGCGTGACTGGATACCGGGACACGAGGAGATAGAACTCGCACTCGTCAAACTTTACAGGACGACAGGCAAGAAAGAATATCTGGAGTTCGCCGACTGGCTTCTGAGCGAGCGCGGACACGGACACGGAAGTTACGGGGACGAGCGCAAATGGCCTGCCCACTACTATCAGGACGAATTCCCTGTCCGTGAAGCGACGGACATATCAGGCCATGCAGTCCGCTCAATGTATCTGTACTGCGGCATGGCCGACGTGGCGTCCTATACGGGAGACCAGGGGTACATCGATGCTCTCAACAGGCTTTGGGACGATGTCGTGCTCCGCAACATGTACGTCACAGGAGGAATCGGACAGTCCCACTCCAACGAAGGCTTCACCAATGACTATTCGCTCCCTAACCTTGATGCATACTGCGAGACCTGCGCATCCGTAGGCATGGTGCTCTGGAACTGGAGGATGAACCAGTTCACAGGAGATTCGAAATATATCGACGTGCTCGAGCGCTCCATGTACAACGGAGCCCTCGCGGGAATCTCCCTCTCCGGAGACAGGTTCTTCTATGTCAATCCTCTCGAATCACTCGGCAACCATCACCGTCAGGCTTGGTACGGATGCGCCTGCTGTCCAAGCCAGATATGCCGCTTCCTCCCATCGATAGGCAACTATATCTACGGAGTGTCAGACGATGCTGTCTGGGTCAATCTCTTCATCGGAGGAGAGGCTTCGATCGATCTTGGCAGGAAAAGCATAAGCCTCACCCAGGAGACCTCATACCCATGGCAGGGTAACGTCAGACTTACCGCAAATACGGGATTCGCACGTCAGATACGCCTCCGCATCCCCGCTTGGTGCAAGACTTGGAGCGTAAGCGTGAACGGAGTCAAGGCCGCGCCGGAAATCGAGATGGGCTATGCAGTGCTCGGCAGCAGATGGAAGAAAGGCGATGTCATCGAACTCAGCATGGACATGCCTGTAGAGGTGGTCGCAGCTGATCCGCGCACGCTTGAGGATGAAGGTCTCAGGGCAATACAGCGCGGACCGCTTGTATATTGCCTTGAAGGCACCGACAATCCAACTTACGACCAGGCATTCCTCAGCCCTGCAACGAAATTCGAAACGGGCTTTGACAGCAGCCTGCTCGGCGGAGTGCAGACCATCACCGCAACTGACGGAGACGAAGTGCTCCATTATATCCCATATTATTCTTGGGACAACCGCGAGGCATGCCCTATGAAAGTCTGGGTGACTTACAACGACTAGTCCTTTCTTCCGCCCCATTCCGCAAGGGCCGGGACAACATATGCACAATGCGCAAACAGATATTATCATTTATCCTGACCATCCTTGCCATATGCTGTTCCGGCAGTCTGGCGAAAGCCGGTCCCGATACCCCTGACGGAGAAATCCAGGTCTCATCCGCTATCGGCCGCATAGGTGTGGCCGGTATGGAATACAGCAACGCTGACGGACAAAGTACGGAAATCCTGACCGACTCCCTCAACCGCCGGTCAGGGCAGACCGTCACCCTCGGGCAGACCGTCGGGATCAACGAGGACGGATCCGCCATATGGAGCATAAGTGTACGGAACGGATCCGCAAGCGGAATCACCATAGGCTCCCTGTGGGTGAAACTTCCTTTCGGTGATATCGACAAATCCAAGGCGGCAAAGGACAACATGTGCGCCCACAGTTCCATTACAGGAAATTCCTCTTTCGTATATTGGAACAAATATTCCAACCATAACGGTCTTCTGATGACACCGTCAGACGGCACCGCTCTCGAATTCGAGGACGGCGACCACAGACTGTACATACATGCAGGAAGCGTATGCCCGCATGACGGAGGATGGAGGGTTCCTGTTACGACCAGGGAACTCGGGCCCGGGGATTCGGCGGAATACACATTCGTATTCGACGGCTTCTCCTCATATGACGGCATGGCATCGCTCCTTCATGAAAGGGGAATACTGACGGTCCGTTCCGCCCCCGGCATGGTTGCTCCGGCTTCGTCAGAAGTGCTCTGCGCGATCGACAGCAGGGATACGGTCAAAGGAATCGTATGCGAATTCCCTGAAAGCACCACCTTGCGCAAGATGGAGGACAGCAGGTCCGGCAAAGAACTGTATTCGTTCCGCTTCGACCGGAAAGGCGAAAACATGGTCACCATCGAATACGGGAACGGACGCAAGTCGCATCTCAATTTCTTCGCCACGGAACCGGTGGCCGACCTCATACGGCTCAGGTCATCATTCATAGTCAGCAAGCAGCAGCACAGGGACAGGGGAAAATGGTATGACGGTCTTTTCTCCATATGGGACATGCAGGAAGGCAGGCTGCTCTCCCCTGATGACAGGCAGGGGCTTCCGGACTATGTCGTAGGAGGCTCCGATGACCCGTCCAACTCCAAACCGGTGTTTATCAGCGAAAAGAATGTACTGTGGCCCGACGCCGCTGAAATTGAAGCTTTGGAATATTATGAAGACAATTTCGTGTACGGCAAACTGCAAAGGACAGGTGACGAGGAGCCGTTCCCATACGGGATCTACGGTTCAGACAACTGGTACAGCAACCGCTCCGGCCTGGCCGGGGAATACGGCAGCGGCGGTCTCGGAAGAGAGAGGATGTGGCGCACCTTCGACTACACCACCCACATTGCAACATACTTCAATCTCTATCTGATTGCGTCCGGGGACAGGTCCCTGACGAAGCATGGTCCGGAATATTGGCTGGACATGGCATATCATACGGCCATGGCCTACTTCACGGTGCCATACAACATCAGGATGGGTGAAATGTGGGCTTTCCATGGATGGTGCGACTGGGCCTACAAGCAGGGGAATTTCCATGAGAGGTACATTCCCGACCTCATCTGTGCCCTCGACGATGAAGGCAGGCACGAAGAGGCTGCATCCCTGAGGGGCGAATGGGAGAAGAAAGTCATGTATTTCATGTATGAGGATCCGTGGCCGTTCGGCTCGGAGATGTATGTGGACAGGACCGCCTTCGAGTCATCCTACTACGTCGCGGACTACGGACTGACACATGACATTGAGCCCCGGCAGGACATGTGGTATGACAAGAACAGCCTCAAGTGGTATTCCTACGACACTTATGACAAAGGCAGAGCCGGCACCCTGATGGAAAATCAATTCACATCCAACCTGGCAATCAGGGGCATCTTCGGTCAGGACTACTGGACTTCAGGCACAGCATGGACCACGGAGAACGTCCTCTGCTACATGAGCCAGATGGGCGGGGCGGCGATCCTTGATTACGCTGTACGATATTCGGACAGACCGTACATGCATGTCAATTACGGCTACAATTCCATCATGTCCTCTTGGGCTTTGATCAACACCGGTTATTGGAGCGGTTCTCCACGGAATTACGGCGCGGCAGGATGGAATTTCAGCCGTCTGCCCGAAGGGCATACATATTTCAGCAACATACCCGCCGGATGGGGACCATGGAGATACTGCGGAGAGATTGACCACGGATTCACCGGAGGTGCCCACGGCATGGGGACATACGTCGTTGACGATCCCGATTTCGGTCTCTATGCATACGGAGGCAGATTGAAAAGCACGGCCAGGGGCATCAGTCTGTTCTGCGACGAGGCCTGCGCCAGAAGGGTGTTCGTGACAAGTCCGTCGGAATGCGGGGTGGAACTCAGGCAGGATGCTCTGGACTCCGGCAGACCGTTCAAAATGTCATGTGACGGCAGACGGATCTCCTTCAGCATCACCAACAGATACGGTAGCGCCCACAAATGCATGATGACACTGACCCTACCGGAAGCGGGGACTTATATTGTCAAGGCCGACGGCAAGGAAATCGGCATAGTGGAGGTTTCAGGTCCGGGGCAGTCCGCAACGATCCGCTTCTCCTTGAAAAAGGGAAGGACAAGGATCCGTACCTGCCGCAGTATCTAGTTCTTGAAGAATCCTGTGATGGTCTCTGTCTTGTTCGGGTCGACTCCGTGAGGATGGTGGCCGAAACCGCCGCGGCACTCGACCGTGGCATTGCCCCCGGCAGCCTTGAAGCGTTCGCTGAAGCGTTCGCAGTTCAGTTTAGGGTTGACGGTCTGATCCTGCCCGCCGTAAAGGAGCATGATGGGGATCCCGGCCCCGGCAATGCTTTCTGCCATATTTACAGGCATCCTCGGGTCGTTATCCCAGAGTCCGCCGGCAGGCTGGTCTGCAGCCCATGAGCCGACTCTCCCGGCATCATCTCCACCCCACTCCTGGAAATTGAGCAGAGGAGCATCAAGATATATCCTGCGCACGTTCTGCGGATAGGCATTGGCATATCTGATAGAGAAGAAACCTCCCCAGCTCATACCCACAAGATTGGCCTGAGGATCGAAACCCAGTTTCCCGACAAGGAAATCCTGGAAATCGGCGAACAGTTTCAACCCGTCTTCATTCGCTTTGGTGTCAAATGCCTCGATGGTGACGTGATGCCAGCCTTCAGCAAGGAGGTCCAGAACTCCCGTGCGGTCTACGAAAGCCTCCGCCCACTGCATCGTCCAGGTCCACGGACGGGCACCTTTCAGCGCCTTCGAAGGCTTTGCAGGCTCCACAACCCACGCCGTATGGCCTTCGAATTCGAATTTGATCCTGTGATAGCCATACCATTCATCCTCAGACTGAATGGTGCATGTCTTTGCAATAGCCTCGTGCACATCGGACTTGCTGCGGGCAAGAAGGGGTGCAATGCAGAGAAGTGCCAATAAAGCGAGTGAAATACGTTTCATATCAGTTATTGAATCTTTTGTGATTTGAAAATAGTCTTCAGTTTTTCGGCCGCTCCGGAAACCGGCTTCCTGCCATTGAGAAAAGCCGGAAGCCTCTTCGACCTGGCATCAACAATTATGAGCACATGGTCATTGCCAGGACCGGCATCTCCGACGAACTGCATGGTTGCACTGCCGCCGGTCAGGCGACCTGCCTCCACGACGCTGCCGTCCGTGACATCATACCAGAATGCCTTCTTGGAGTTGCCGCTTATCTTGGTAAGGTCTATTTCCATAGGGCTGTTGGAATAAGTGTATATAAGCATATAATCCTCCCCCCTGGTGGCGACGGCCCTTTCGTATCTTTCACCGTTGTTCAACAGAATTTCCTGGTCCGGCACCCTTTCGAAATAAGGGAATGCCTCCATAAGCACCTTGAGATGCTTCATCTGCCTGAAGCCCGGAGACCGCAATGCTTCGGTCCATACGGTATTCGCACCATATTCCGCAGTGTCCTCTTCTCCATTATAGAACTGAATTATGGAATTGTGTCCGTACACATGTCCGCAGGCCCCCGAGAATACGGACCAATAGGCGTAGCGGCGTACGTCAGCCTCCTTCCATCGCGGCTGGCTGGCATCATACATTCCGTGCGGCATTTCCTCAAAGCATGGTTCTCCGTCGAGGATAGGTCTGACAGGTTCGGTGTTCCAGGCCTCCTCCACGAAAAGCCAATTGTCCTCGGCTATGTCTATCTTGGCGAGGCTACCGTCGCCGCGGAGCTGGTCATAGGCCCTTTGTCCGCTATGGAACATATTGAAATCCAGCCAATCAGAATCGTTCCACCAGGTTATGGAGGAAGTCCTGCCATATGGGTGATAGGTCATGAGGTGCCGGTCATCCAGGGATTTGATGGAATAAGCAAGCGAGTCCCATACCGGAGCGGCCACGTCTCCCCTTATATCTCCTCCGAGCACCCAGATAATATTGTCCTTATCCTTATAGCGGTTCGCCAGAAACCTGCCGTAATCGGATGCGAGTTCCTCGTTCACCTTGCCCATTTTGACCATGTTTCCCCACATGCACACCATACCGACATAGGTCTCCTCTTCTGCAGCCTTGTCGATGATGTAGTCAAGATGTTCCCAATATGCCTCATTGCCAGACATGAACCCGTAGGCATTCGTCGCAGGAAGATCATCGACCACCTTTACCATTGCGAAATTGTAGCCCTCGGCATGACCGCTCCGGAGCACGATGTCCACCTCCTCCCGCGTGAGTTTCTCCGGCATGAGCCAGGTACTGTTGCCGAGAAGGAAGAAAGGCTCCCCGTCGGAGGTCTGCAGATACCTGCCGTTGGCGGATATGCCAAGCAGCATGGTCATGATTGTAACAAGCAGGCTCATAGGCTAAACGACACGGACTTTGAAAATTGCCTTATGTGTCTCACCCTCACCGATAAGAGGTGCATGGGCGGTATCAGGATCGAAGGTGATGGCCTGACCAAGCTCCACCGTAACAGTAGTCCAGTCCCTGTCCTTGAAAAAGACGATATCATCCTGTCCGTTGTACTCCCCGTCCGGCTCGGCGCACTCCCGGCGCGGCTTCACGCCGAAACTTTCCGCCTTGCTCAGAGGCACCTGTATGTCAATATACTTGTCATGGGCCTCCAGGCGGGCTTCTTCCGGAGTCTTCAGCCTGGCATCCACTATGTTCACATATAGATTGTCCCCATCTATGATATGCTTCCCGCACTCCAGTTCACCGAGGTCATTGTCAGCGATGAACTGAAGGGCCTGCTGATAATACTTGTTGTCGTCAAGGTTCATAGTTATATTTCATTAAAGTGTTACACCTGTTTTGAAAATGGCAATCCCGCGCCATCCGTTGTTCTCATTGTTCACCGCTTTGCCCGAAGCCACTTCCAGCACGAATTCCGCAAAGCGTCCTGCAAGTTCTTCCATCTGCACCCCATCCACAAGCACACCGGCGTCAAAATCAATCCATGAAGGCTTCTGCCCGGCAAGTCTGCTGTTTGTGGATATCTTCATCGTGGGGACAAAAGTCCCGAAAGGAGTACCCCGTCCGGTTGTGAACAGCACAATCTGGCAGCCGGCAGCGGCAAGCGCGGTAGATGCCACAAGGTCATTGCCCGGAGCACTGAGGAGGTTCAGGCCCGGAACAGATAGCCGCCCGCCATATGGAAGCACGTCCTCGACCAGGCTGCTGCCGCTCTTCTGCGTACAACCGAGGGATTTCTCTTCAAGAGTCGATATGCCTCCGGCCTTGTTGCCCGGTGACGGATTCTCATATACCGGCTGGCCGTTATCCATGAAGTACGATTTGAAATCATTGATGAGGCTCACCGTCCTTTCAAACACTTTCCTGTCCCGGCAACGGTCCATGAGGATAGTCTCCGCGCCGAACATTTCAGGCACCTCGGCAAGAACGGCAGTCCCGCCTCTGGCTACAATCCAGTCAGAGAAAACACCCAGCAGCGGGTTTGCGGTTATGCCGCTCAGCCCA
This sequence comes from Candidatus Cryptobacteroides sp., assembly GCA_045600405.1. Lineage (GTDB taxonomy): Bacteria > Bacteroidota > Bacteroidia > Bacteroidales > UBA932 > Cryptobacteroides. The sequence continues at coordinate 5,628 of JAZRXV010000004.1, read as the reverse complement.
TCCGAGCCACCGCATTTCAGGCCCACCTTGAGGGCGGATACCGGAACATCGGTGCGTACATCTCCCGACGCGGCTGAGAAAATCTCCCGGAGAAGGGACAGACCGTATTCGATTTCATCACCCTCCACCTTCTGCACGACCATGGTTTTCACGCGGCTACCATCGACGGGGCCGATGAAATCCATCAGGGCGTCCAACTGGTTGTTCTCGCATCCGAGACTAACCAGGAGCACTCCGCCCGCATTCGGGTGACGTACCATATCACGCAGGATACGGCGGGTGTTCTCATGGTCATCGCCCAACTGCGAGCATCCCAGATTATGAGGGAATGCAACGACAGCATCCACGGTGCCCATGCAGGCCGCTATCTCCTTCGAGAACGCCCCTGCCAGACTTTCCGCAATGCCGTTGACACAGCCGACTGTCGGGATGATCCATATCTGATTGCGCACCCCGACCTGACCGTCACTGCGGACAAAACCGCGGAATGTCCTTCCATCAGTTATGCGTTCCGCAGGAGCGCAGGCCGGATTGTATTCATAATCCAGCACCCCCTCGAGATTGGTCTTGAGGCAGTTATGATCAATGACAGAGCCGGCGGCAACAGCGCAGGTCAGATGTCCGATAGGATAGCCGTACTTGATGACATCATCCCCTTCGGAAAATGAGCGCAGGGCTATCTTGTGCCCAGCGGGAACATCCTCAGTCAATGTGACCCCAAACACATCCTCACCGGCCTTGAGGTCGGAAAGAGCGACGGCCACATCGTCAGCGGGATTTATCTTGATAAACTTCATCTACAGGATTGTCTTGACAGCCTCCCTCATACCCTTCTCGCGGATGAGGGCCAGATAGTCCGTGAGTTTAGCGGTCAGGCCGGGAACGGCATTGAGGTCCTCACCCCAGATGAAACCGGCGGCGAGCACTCCCTCCGCCACCTTGCTGACATCATCTCCGGCCCAAAGGTCATTCAGGAGCCCGATTATCTTCGGATCATCATTAGGGACTATCGCGTCATCCCCACGCTTCCCGCCCTTGTAGTAGGTGACAATGGCGGCAAGTCCGAAGACCAGACCGTCAGGGAGGCAACCCTTGCGCTCGAGGTATGTCTTTACACCGGGGAGATCACGTGTCTTGTATTTTGGGAAACTGTTGAGCATAATGCTCGTCACGAAATGCTTCACGAAAGGGTTGCGGAAACGGTCCATGACATCAGCCGCGAACTTCTCGCAGTCGTCCTTCGGAAGGTTCAGTGTGGACATGAGTTCCTCGAACATCACCTTATGGACAAACTTCCCGACCACCTCGTCCTCGCAGCACTCCTTCACGGTATTCAGACCACTGAGATATCCGACAGGGCTGAGAACCGTATGAGGACCGTTCAGCAGCGTCACCTTCCTCTCATGGTAAGGGGCTTCGGACGGAACGAAGAGCACGTGCAGGCCGGCCTTGTCGGCAGGGAATTCAGCCGCAACGCTCTGAGGGGCCTCGATGACCCATAGATGGAACACTTCAGCCTTGTCGAGCATACCGTCCTGATATCCCGCCCGTGCGCAAAGTTCCTCAGCCGTATCACGCGGATATCCCGGGACTATGCGGTCCACCAGAGTGCTGTAAACCCCGCAGTTCTCCGTGAACCAGGTACGGAATCCGTCGTCCAGTCCCCAGAGATCGATATACTGATATATACACTCCTTGAGATGTTTGCCGTTCTCGAAGATGAGTTCGCAAGGGAAGATGATGAAGCCCTTGTCAGGATCGCCATGGAAATACTCATAGCGATGGTAAAGCAACTGCACCAGTTTGCCCGGATATGAAAGTGCCGGAGCATCTTCAAACCGGCAGGCCGGGTCAAAGGCGATGCCCGCCTCCGTGGTGTTTGAAATGACGAACCTCATCCGAGGCTGTTCGGCCAGCTTCAGATATTCGTCGAAATCCTTATATGGATTGACTCCCCTGCTCACCACATCTATCAGATCCACACTATTGACCGGCACGCCTCCGTCAAGTCCCTGAAGGTTGAGATGGTAGAGTCCGTCCTGACCGTTCAGGCGGTCCACAAGCCCCTCAGCGATAGGCTGGACTATGACGACCGACGCATCGAAATCAGTTTTCTGATCCGTCTTCCAGATTATCCAGTCCACGAAAGCCCGGAGGAAATTCCCTTCTCCGAACTGTATTATTCTCTCTGTATACTTTTTCGCCTGAGGCGCAGTGGTGCGGTTCAATTTTTCCATATCAACAAATTTAAGCATATTTTTTATTATTTTTGTAAGTATTCGGAATCATTAAAAACAACGATATGCCTTTTATCAACGACGATTTCATGCTCTCCAACGATACAGCCCGCGAGTTGTATCACGGGAGTGCCGAGAACATGCCTATCATTGACTATCACTGCCACCTCGTGCCGCAGCAGATAGCGGAGAACATACAGTTCCGCGACATCACCCAGCTATGGCTGGTGGACGGACACGCGGGCGACCATTACAAATGGCGTGCGATGCGCGGCAACGGAATACCGGAAGAATTCATAACCGGAGACGGACACTCTTCATGGGAAAAGTTCGGGAAATGGGCAGAGACCATGCCTTATCTCATGCGCAACCCTCTCTACCACTGGAGCCACCTGGAGCTGAGCCGTGTGTTCGGCATCGACAAGGTTCTGGGGCCGGGGAACGCCCGCGAGATTTTCGAGGAGTGCAACGCCAAGCTCGCCACACCTGAATACCGCGGACAGGAACTCATAAAGAAATTCAACGTCAGGACCGTCTGCACCACCGACGACCCTGCCGATGACCTGCGCTGGCACAAGATGATACTCGAGAATCCTTTCGGGGTCAAGGTCCTTCCCGCATGGCGCCCCGACAAGGCGATGGCTGTCGACTGTCCTGAAGCATACAAGGCATACATAGAGAGGCTCGGGAAAGCCGCGGACATGGAGATACGCAGTTATTCCGACCTCTGCGAGGCCCTTCAGAAGCGCCACGATTTCTTCGCATCCATGGGATGCAAGCTTTCCGACCACGGCCTCGACCGCTTCCATGCGGCGGACTATACCGACAGCGAGATCGAGAGGATCTTCAAGGACACCATCTCAGGCATCGCCCCGAGCGATGAGGACGTGGACAAGTTCCAGAGCGCATTCCTCCACGACCAGGCCGTCATGGATGCAGAGGCCGGATGGACCCAGCAGTTCCACGTCGGCGCGATACGCAACAACAACACGAAGATGTTCGAGGCCCTCGGCCCCGACACCGGATACGACGCCATCCACGACCTTCCGTGCGCCGCAGCCGGCCACCGCTTCTTCGACCAGCTCGCCCTCGAAGACAAGCTCGCCAAGACCATACTCTACTGCCTCAACCCGAAGGATAACGAAGTCATGATCACCATGGCCTACACATTCAACGACGGCACATATCCGGGCAAGATGCAGTTCGGCTCAGGCTGGTGGTTCCTCGACCAGGAGAACGGCATGCGCAAGCAGCTGAACGACCTCAGCGCTCTCGGGCTGCTCAGCAGATTCGTGGGCATGCTCACCGACTCCCGCAGTTTCATCAGCTACCCTCGTCACGAGTACTTCCGCAGGATACTCTGCGACGTGCTGGGCACCGACATCGAGGCCGGCAAGCTGCCGAAGAGCGAAATGGGATTCATCAAGCAGATGGTGCAGGACATTTCATTCAACAACGCGGACAAATATTTCAATTTCTGACATCCATGGCAAAGGTCATAACACTTGGAGAAATCATGCTCAGGCTCAGTCCTGAAGGCAATGACCGTTTCATTCAGACAGACTCTTTCCGCATAATTCCTGGAGGAGGCGAAGCCAATGTGGCGGTAAGTCTCGCGAACTACGGGCATGATTCATACTACGTCACAAAACTTCCGAAGCACGAAATAGGGCAGATAGCGTTCAACGCCCTCCGCCGCTACGGCGTGAAGACGGATTTCATTGCCCGCGGCGGGGACCGCATCGGACTGTATTACGCCGAGACGGGAGCCTCCATGCGCCCATCAAAGGTCATCTACGACCGCGCACACTCTGCAATCGCCGAAGCGGATCCGGAAGACTTCGATTTCGACACGATAATGGAGGGAGCCGACTGGTTCCACTGGTCAGGCATCACCCCGGCAATCTCAGACAAGGCCGCAGAACTCACCAGGCTCGCCTGCGAAGCCGCCAGACGCCACGGTGTGGCAGTGTCCGTCGACCTCAACTTCCGCAAGAAGCTCTGGACCTCGGAGAAAGCCATCTCCATCATGCGCCCTCTGATGAAATACGTTGACGTGTGCATAGGCAACGAAGAGGATGCTGAGCTATGCCTCGGCTTCAAGCCGGACGCAGATGTCGAAGGAGGCAACACGGATGCCGCAGGATACGAAGGCATCTTCAGGCAGATGAAGGAGGAATTGGGATTCAAGTATGTGGTCTCGACGCTCCGGGAGTCCTACTCCGCAACCCACAATGGGTGGAAGGCCCTCATCTATGACGGCATGGAGTTCTACCAGAGCAAAAGATATGACATTGAGCCTATCATCGACCGCGTTGGAGGCGGGGACTCCTTCTCGGGAGGGCTCATCCACGGCATGCTCAAATACCCGGGCGACCAGGGTGCAGCCCTTGAATTCGCAGTAGCGGCATCAGCCCTCAAGCACACTATCAACGGAGACTTCAACCTCGTAAGCGAGGCGGAAGTGCTCAGCCTGGCAGGCGGCAACGCCAACGGGCGCGTACAGAGATAAAAGCAGACCATCATGGCAAAATACAGCAAACTACAGGTCATTCAGACCATGAAGGAAACCGGCATGGTGCCGGTATTCTACAACTCCGATCCCGAAATCGCCCGGAAGGTGCTCAAGGCATGCTACGACGGAGGTGTCCGCGCATTCGAGTTCACCAACCGCGGAGACTTCGCTCAGGAAGTGTTCGGAGAACTGGTAAAATATGCCGGCAGCGAACTTCCCGGCATGATAGTGGGCGTCGGATCCGTTGTAGACCCGGCTACTGCCGCCATGTACATACAACTCGGCGCCAACTTCGTCGTAGGGCCTCTCTTCAACCCTGAGATAGCCCCTGTCTGCAACCGCAGGCTCATTCCTTATTGTCCGGGATGCGGCAGCGTCACGGAAGTGGGCGCCGCACAGCAGGCAGGATGCGACATCTGCAAGGTATTCCCCGGGGACGTGCTCGGTCCGAAGTTCGTCAAGGGTCTCCGCGCCCCCATGCCCTGGACCCAGATCATGGTCACAGGTGGCGTGAAACCCGAAAAGGAGAATCTCGAAGGATGGTTCAAAGCAGGAGTGACCTGCGTTGGAATGGGTTCCAACCTCTTCCCCAAGGATGCAATCGCAGCCAAGGACTGGAGCAGGATCACCGGGCTCTGCAAAGAAGCACTTGAAATCGTTAAATCCGTTAAATAAAATTTTATGTCAACTCAACAGAAACTAATGACCAACTGGCGCTGGTGGCTGTGCTCGCTGCTCTTCGTGGCGACGACAGTCAACTACCTCGACCGCCAGGTACTCTCTCTCACCTATGAGGAGTTCATCAAGCCCGAGTTCCACTGGACAGATGCCAATTACGGAACCATCACTTCCTTCTTCTCCATCTTCTACGCCATC
>JAZRXV010000003.1:0-3035 GCA_045600405.1 Candidatus Cryptobacteroides sp. | reverse complement strand
CCTCCGGCGCTGGAACTCCTTGTGCAGTCGGTCGTTGACCTCCGCTGCGGACATCCTCTGATACCTCCTGACGGTGTCACGGCTGATGCCGAGTTGCAAAGCAATCTGCATCTGGCTTAGAGATTGTCTCGATAATTCGTTAATTTTGTCCCACATTGTGACGATTTTAATAAGATTGTACTTTGTCATTGTTGTCTTTGTTAGAGACCTCGAGCATTTCTAATACAGACAACAATGTTTTTTCTTATCTACTTCACTGCAGAACTCTAAATTGCACATCATTGCAGATTTCCTGATTTCCGAAATCTGCATGAATCTAATTTGCCGAAAACTGCGGAGACAAAATTACCGCTTACATCTTCAGCAGTGGATTTCTATCAGCAGAATTATTTTGAAAAGCTTATTTCAGGCGACGACGAGGAAGACACAGTGCTGATGTACTACGATTTGAAGCGTTTCTCAGAGTAAGCTGGTCTAAATTTTCGGCACGAGATTCACAGCCTTCCTCTTATCCTCGTCGACAATCTTTGCGTAGATCCGAGTTGTGCGGATGTTGCCGAAGATGAAAGCCGGAAAAAGTTTTTGATGAGATGTCATTATTGACTATCAATCGCATTCTCCTTAACTTTGCACCTGTCCTATGGAAGTCATTAACCTGCTCGAAATACATACCCGCGATGAACTCTACGGCTGGTTCCTTGAGAATCACGACAAGGTTAGGGAGTTATGGATACGTGTGAACCGCGCCAGGGCCCCATTCCCGGGAGTCATCGGGTATGTCGATGCCGTGGAGGTGGCCCTATGCTTCGGATGGATAGACAGCACCTTGAAGCGCATTGACGAGGGCAAACCCGTTCAGCGGTTCACGCCAAGGCGCAAAGGCAGCAACTGGTGCGATCAGAACATCCAACGCTGCCGACGCCTCATCAGGCTGGGACTGATGGCTCCCTCCGGGAAAGCCGTACTGCCTCCAGATATAGATTACCCTTATTGATATTCAACTGATATGAAAAGACTCTGTTGCATAATCCTGGTGATACTCAATATCTGCGCCTTCGGACAGACGCAGCCGTCCGTCTACATCCATTCGCACAACGATTACGCCCAACTCTCCCCGTTCTGGCTGGCATACTCGCAGAAGGCGCGTTCCGTCGAATGCGACATGTTCCATGTCGGAGGGTCCAAGTTCCTTATCGGTCACGGGAGGGATGACTTCCGGTACAACCAGATCTTTGACGTATGGTATCTGGAGCCTATCGTCAGGATGTACAGGTACAACGGCGGGCTGGCGTGGCCGGATGACAAGGAGAATTTCCTCCAGCTTTATATCGACATAAAGTCCGAAGACCCGGATGCGTTCCTGAAAGCCCTTGCCAGGAAACTGAAGAAGTATCCGGATGTCTTTGACCGCAACGTCAACCCGCTCGCCTGCCAGGTGGTGACCGGAGGCAATCCCGAGGATTTTGACAAATATCCGCCTATAATCAGTTTCGAAGGCAACCTCGGCAAGGAGTACACTCCGTCCCAGCTCGAGAGGGTGGCGGTTTTTACCGAATATTTCGGCAATTACTCCAGTTGGAAAGGGGAAGGGCATCTTCCGGCGGAGGATGAAATGAAGATAAAGGAAGCAGTGGCGAAGGCGCATGCGCTCGGCAAACCGATACGCTTCTGGGGCGGCCCCGACAATGCAGCGGCCTGGGAAAAGTACATCAGTCTCGGAATTGACTACCTCAACACGGACAAACCGGCCGAATGCCGTATTTTCCTCAAGGAATGGGCTTCACGAACACAAAACCGTCATTGACCATCACCTGCTTGTATGTCCCGGTGGCGAAATCGTACTCCGATTTGATGCATTGCGGGAATTTGTCCGGAGAATATGGATGGTCGTAAGGTGCCATCCCCGGCGTCTTGGCGTATATGAACGGGAACGATGCGTTCATAAGCGGCACACAACCTTCAGGAAAGCCGTTAGGATTGCTCAGGAACATTCTGGCAGCACCGAGAATCTGTTTCCAAGGCTTGGTAAGATGCGGCGGTCTATACCAGATCAAATTTTTGTCAACCGATACCATCACGCTGGAATATGTCCGCGCATTGATTCCCGCCGCCCTTTGTTCCTTCGTCTCCACCCCGTAAGGAGCGAACAGCCTGTCCGGCTGCCGGACAGCCTGGAATGACGGCACGGATAAGAGAAATAACGGTTGCGGCTTTATGGAAAGTGTGTCCGAACGCACAACCGGGCCGTCGGGGACGGTCGCAGAATAATTCTGCGCGCTTGTCCCGCGCGCTCCGACTACCAATAAGAATAATGCTGACAATATAATCAGTCGAATTTTCATAAGCCTACTTGTTATACTCTGTTCCAATAACTTTCAAACCTAGACTCAACGGTATCTTCAGTTCATCGCTCCGTTCATATGCACTCTTGAAATACCCTTGACAGTCCAATGAGCCATTGCCGATGAACTCCACAAACCTGATGGCAAAATAATATCTGCCGGGCCCCAGTATCAGCGTTTCGGCTTCATCGAAAACAAGGTTCTTCTTACCGTCGGTATCGTAAATGGTCTGATAGACGGGGATGTGCTGCATCGGGATAAATTCCGATTCCTTGTTGTCCACTTTATAAATTACAAAGCTCAAGACTGCTTTCTGCGCATCGGACAATCCGGCCTCCAGCTCCGCCCTGTCAATTCTCGTCGGTTTCCTGATCCTTTCGAAACTTCCCCACTCCTCATCTTTGAGATTTCCCAAACCATTTCCCAAACCAAACGAACATCCTGCCCATCTCACGCCCTTGCCAAGGACAGTGACTGACTTCCCGGCATCTGGGAACACTACTGCCTCTGGAAGGACATTATCTACCAATGTCACGACCATGTCGTCCCCAGTGCGGTAGCAGTACTCCGGACTGACAGAAAATGTCTCATAAGAAACATGCTTGAAGACAATATCTTCCGTTTTTCCGGCAGGAAGCGACAGTCGGAAATTTCCCTGAATGTCCGAGACAGTGAACACGGTGTCTTTCGGGA
>JAZRXV010000002.1:0-14674 GCA_045600405.1 Candidatus Cryptobacteroides sp. | reverse complement strand
CGAATATGGCGCATGGCCGGAGACGAAACATTTGCTTCCGTCTTCTCCTGCAGGTATGCAGACCCCGGCAAGGTCAGGATGGTCCATATTGACACCGGCATCCACCACGTTGACTATCACCTCCTTGCGGCCTCCTGTGATCTCCCATAATGGTACAACGTTGATGTCAGCACCTTTAACCGCACCATGAAGGGTTCCATGATTATACAAGCCCCACATATATTTGGACAAAGGATCGTTGAACGGTATGCCGGCGGTGGAATGCATCTTTCTCGGGATCTCCACAACCGCAGCGCCAGGAACCTCGCGGAAACTGGAAGCTGCCTTGGTGCATGACATCTCAGGATCATAGGTAAGCCTGTACCACCTGTGAAGTCCGGCCTCGCGGTGACGCGCCTCCCATTCCCCCGCATCCGGGAACATCCTTTCGAGGGTCCTGATCCCGTATTCCTTCAGTTCAGCCTCAATCTCCCCGGGGGCAGATCCCTCGATATGGGCGGCCATCTCCTCCGTGAATTCCACATTGAGCACCCCGGCGACATAATTGGCCTGCTCTACCGGAGCAGGCTGATCCTGGACAGGTGCACATTCCGGGACAGCATTTTCGCATGACCACACCATGGCCATGGCACAAATCCCGATGATTATTGTTTTTTTTAACATGTCCGAAGACGTATGGTTAGAAAGAATAGCCCAATCCGACCATCATACTTCCACCTAGCGATTCCGATGCCAGAAGGTAAGCAAGATTCAACGAGATCCCGACATATTTGAGGCCCAATCCTATGGAAGCGAAGGACGGCAGGGCCTCAGCCGAACCATAATGGTATCCCGCTCGGAAAAAAGCAATGTCCTTGAGACCGTATTCGAGGCCGGCGGCGCACATGAACCCACCTTTGAATAGGCAATCCACTTCTGCGCCAACCTTGAGACCGTTGCTGAAATAATATCCGTCCACCCTGGCCAGAGCATAATCGGTACCCACATTCGCTCCGGCCGCTTCGACCATAAAGGAATCGGAAACATACTGCGCTCCCAGATCTATGCCGATAGCACTCATCTTGTTCCCGCTTATGATATCCGCATTGCAGAAACGCGCCTTAACTCCGGCGACTATATGGTCTGTGGCCTTGTATGTAAAGCCGAGTCCCGCCGTAAGGAATGAAGGCGTGTATTGCCCGGAATTGGAGCCCACTTCATCCGAGATAGAATACGGTTGTCCTTTGTTCTGGCGACAGTCAATGTTAATCTCGTATTTCCCTTTGATCCTATAATACATGTCTCCACCGAAAACGGTATTCTCCAAAATCTTCGGGGACCATGACATATATGCTCCCTCTATTCCGAACTGCCCGTCATGGGGGGCAATCACAGGGGAGACATTCCCCATGCTCAATTCTTCCGCATTACGCGGAAGGAGCAGTGACTCGAAACCCTGCGAATAAAGTTGGGTGCAGGCACCAAATATTGCTATGACTGTAATTATTCTTTTCATAGGACAACTATTCTGATTTGACTACTACATATTTGTCTTCGCGCTCACCGCTCCTGACAACAACTGTGTACGAACCTGGCCTGTATCCATTCATATCGATTTGAGCAGGCCCGAATGGAGATATGCCAAAGTCACTTTCAAAGACCTTTGCCCCCGTACCGGAGAAGACCTTGACACTTACACTTCTGTCATCCGCACTTCTGATATTCAGTTTGTCTTTGACCGGATTCGGATAAATGTCATATTCCTGGCTTCCATCCCTCACCAATACACGGAATTCCTGTGATGCCGTCTTCCCCATCGCATCGGATGCCGTCACCGTCAATGACGTTGTTCCAAACCAATTGGCTGCGATATCCAAAATGTCTCCGTTTATTGAGGTCTTTACAACTATCGATGTCGATGACGAATTTACCGTATATGAGAGCTCTTCCTCATCAGGATCCGTAAAATATTGAAGAAGGTTCAACTGGCTTGTCTCAGACTTCGAATTGAGCACGATATCCTTAATGACATCACCTACTACAGGTGGATTGTTTACTGCAACGGTGCAGGTCAGAGTCACCGCAGTCTCATCATATCCATCATCAGCTATCAGGGTCGTGATGTGCTTCCCGGCCCCCATGGACGCTCCAATAAAGGTCACGGTGCATTCTCCGGAAGCAGAGATATCCGACAGCACCACACCCTTCGTATCCCCGTCAATCCTCATTGATATCGGGTGTCCGTCCTTGTCGCTTACATTAAAGCGTAACAGGGCCTGCTGGAACTCCTTTATGGAAACCTCGGTACCAGATATGGCAATGATATCAGGTTTATTGTTCTCCATGGTAACTACCTGTATCTGGTCAGACAGAGGTCCATGATTCCCGAGGTTGTCGATGGCACATACGCGGATATAGTATCTGGTGGAGAAATCCAGGTCCTTAAGACTGCAACCTATGCTCTCCCCGACTCCTATTACACCCGTCGGGACAAACAATTTATCGACAGATGGGTCCGAAGCCTCTCCGGATTGTGAAACAGAGAAATCCGCGAGGGATGACCTGCTGAAGAACACGGCGTTTCCCGTTGCCTTGCCGCTTTCCGGCTCCGAAGCTACAAGCCACGAAACGTCAATGCAATTTGCCTTAGCCTTGCCGGAAACGCCATTGACCTTTTCAGGAGGCAATGGCCCCTCGGACTGCAAGGATGCGCCTGCCGAAACCATACCCACGCCGAGTTTTCCGACCATACCAGGGTTATATTCATACAGTTTCGATGATGCCGCACCGGCACTCAGGATGTTCCAGAGCTTCTCAGGGGTAAAGCCAGGGCCGCCATAATGGGATACAACGAGAGCTGCCACTCCGGACACATGAGGACAGGCCATGGATGTGCCCTGATAATTGTCATACGAAGAATCGCTCCCGGCTGTACAACTGAAAATCTGAGGGCCGAGCTGCGCATCTCCGCCAGGCGCCGAGATATCGACCCATTCTCCGTAATTGGTATAGTATGTAGGCTTCCAATTCGAAGCAATAGCAGAAACGGCATAAACTCCTTCATATTGTGCAGGCCATGAAGTTGTCGTGGATTCGTTTCCGGCAGCAAAGAAGATGATACCGCCGGCCATAGGGCCTGTCTGGGAACCATCAGCGCCTATGCCAGCATATTTTCTGAAATACTCGATACCTGCCTTTTCTGATGATGTTATCGATTGTGCATCTTCATTTGACCAACTGTTATTGGATATGACAGCACCATTATCTGCAGCATATTTGAACGCAGCCCCTGAATCAGCGCCGAAATTCCCGTCAATTATCTGGCAGGACATCACCCTGACGCCCTTCGTAGTACCGTTCCCACCTGCTATACCTGTACCTCCTATGCCATTATTGTTGACAGCGGCAATTGTACCGGAGACATGGGTGCCATGATCGTGAGGATGGATGGTGCCCATATAAGAGTCACTGCCGTTCGTACAGAAATTGTAACCGTAGATATCATCCACGAACCCGTTGCCATCATCATCGACACCAGGTTGCCCATCCGCTTCGGCCCTGTTTATCCAGACAGCATCGGCAAGATCTTCGTGCGTATATCTTATGCCTCCGTCCATGACGGCCACAATGACATTCTCATTTCCGGTTTCATACTCCCAGCCTTCGAATATGCCGGCATCAGCACCAGCTATGCTTTGGGACTTGCTTCCGTCATTGTGATAACTCCATAATCTCGACAGGTACGGGTCATTGAACGGCCATGCAGCCTGGAGTTTCGGAACCCTGATGCCTTCCACCTCTTCGATTTTATCCCCCTGCAACACCGTGACAGCAGCCTTGGTGGCCGGTATATCCTCATCGAATATGACATCATACCAGAGATGCATCCCTTCAGCGCGGGTCCTCTCCTCGAAGCGTGGGTCGCACGGGAAAGTACGGGTGGCGGAAAGCACGGTTAATCCAGGAAGGAACGAGTCCAGCTCGGAATCGGAAACCGGCTCATCCTTGAACTTGACCCTGAGCATGCCAGGCATTATATCTCCTGAAAGATTAGCGGAAATAACAGTGTCAGGAGAATATGGCAGGATAGGTTCCATGTATTCCATGTTCTCATTCTGACATGCTGCAAAGAGAGCGATGGACGCCAATAATATAAATCGGTTACGCATAAGCAAAAGTTTTATGCAATATACGAAAAAAAGGGATTGGAGCAATCCAATCCCTGATTATAATCAAGATATGACTATCCCATTAATAGATACCGAAATCAAGCAGCCAATCGATATACTCGTCTTCGCTCTTTCCAGGCAGACAGATTGAAATCGGATAATATTTTCCAGCCCAGCCACCGACATCGTCTATGTACCAGCAAGGGAAAAGAACGACGATATCCTTGTCATAGAATCCGCTGGATGCCTCCATCTCTGCATATTTCTCTGAGAATGAACTTGGCCAGTATCCCTTGATGAAATCTCCTTCTTCTGTATAATCGAACGGAGTGGTGAACGTATCGAATTTCACGTTGCCATCTTCATTGATCACCCAGAATTCAAACGAAGCAGGACCAGAGCCGACTTTCTCCTCTGATGCAGAATAAGGATTCATAACCCTGTATCTCTCATAGCCTTCAGCCTTGAAGATTTCACACTCGCTTATGAATCCTTCCCAGAAACCGTCATAGAAGAACCCGGTGCCAAGAGAATTCCAGGTATATGCCTTGGCAAGTTTGAAATTGATTGAACTGGTGGCAATATTTTTCTGCTCGTCCGTAAGGCCGGTCAGCTTGATTGTACCCGTATAAGACTCTCCGATTTCCATCTTTGAGATATCGAGTCCGAGGTTCGTAGTGTAAGCGCCAGGGGCGAATTCAACAGACGACGGGCAGGTAATTCCCTCCGGGAGAGTTGCCTCGATACTTACAGTCTGAGCTGATTCAAGACTGCTCCTGTTTATCGGGATAAAATAAGTCGTCTCGCTAGAAGGAATCTCCACATTATTGATGACAGCCTGCGCAAAAGTAGGGCTCCCCTGACCATCGTAGACCGTACCCACGAAATCAGTGTTGCAGGATGCAGCAAGCAGTGCAAAACTGAAAACAGCGAATGATTTGATTATCTTTTTCATAAAAAATCTGTTTTAGGTTTACTATTTACTCCGAATCAGATGAGGCTGCTGGGGTAAGTGAAGGATCATCACCATATTCACCATCTGCATAACTTCCGATAGGGTTTTTGACCATCAATTCATTGGCATCGTACTCCTTGGCAGGAATAGTAAGCACCCAGTCAAAACTCTCCGGGTCATCACAATGAAGCGTGGTAAGAAGGGCGGACTTAGGATGTCCCATTGCTTCGGTACGGACAAAACCCTGGCGAAGACGCTTGATATCATATACACGGCCAAACTCGCCCCAAAGCTCAATGCGTCGCTGAATAAGGATTTCCTCAAGGAGTGAGCCAGTCTCGTCAGTTGTAAGTTTGCCGAGTGCAAGGCCGCTCTTGTTGCATACATATTCCGCATCACGGCTTTCCATATATTTTTCAAGAAGATCCTTTGCCTCACCTTCGTTTCCAAGTCTTGCTGCGCACTCAGCCATGGTAAGAATCATTTCAGGCACGCGCATGAAAACATGGTCAGCTCCGATGTATGTATTGCTAGGATCCTGGAACAAGAACTTGTACTGCTGAAGTTTCTGAGTCTTGTCAGGCATTGATTCCATCTTCCACCAGGACTTGCGGAGATCGGTACCTCCCATCTTGTCATACAGCCAGGTGCTACAGCATTTTCTTGCTGATTCACCATAACCACCGAAGCGGTAGTCCATATGTGCAAGGAACTGAGGGTTAGTAGTACCCTGAGATTCGATGATTTCGGCACCCCAGAGCACATCCTTTGCAGATGCATCGTTGAAATGCTCCTCAGGATCGAATGCGTAGGTTCCACCCTCAGCCGCTATCTTAGCAGCAGCATAAGCAGTCTGATAATCACCCATATAGAGGGCAATACGCGCCTTTAAACCATTTGCATTGTATTTTCCGAAATGTGAGACATGCTGCTTAGGTGCATCTCCTATAAGTTCGATTGCCTTATTGATGTCGCTCATCGCCTGAGCAAAGACTTCCTTGTTGGTAGAACGAGCCTTACCAGGAGTGCCTGCCTGAGTAGGCTCGGTATAAATAGGGATACTGAGCCTGTCTTCGTGTCCGATATAACTCCTGGCATAAAGCATTGCACAGAAAGCATATGCATAAGCACGGAAGGCATATGCATTACCCATGATGTAATTTACATCAGCAGCAGGACCTTCCATCTCCTCCTCTTTTGCGAGGATATAATTAACGTTGGAGATAATGGTATAGTAGTAGTTCCATGCGTCATACGGTCTCCAGGTTGTGGAGTTGAACATATCCTTCACATCATAGAGATAATCATACCAGAACCAGCCACTGCCGGATGCGTGCATGATAAGGTCCTCTCCCATGAGGTCTGCTGCCAGTCCGTAAGAAAGCGGACCGAAGCACTGATGATAGTTTCCGGTAGTGGTCTCACCCCACTGCCAGAAGAATCGAATCGTTCCGTTGAGAGCCTGGTATCCACCGTCCGTGGTACTGAGAATGAATTCTCCGGATACGGCGTCTGTAGGAGTTGTCTCAAGTTTGTCGGAGCTGCATGAACTCCCCAAAGCAACGATTAAGGCAAACGTTAATAGACAGAATATCTTTTTCATAATATCGTTCTGTATAAAGATTAGAAATTGATGTCAATTCCGGCAGAAATAGTTCTGGTCGGAGTATATGACCAGTTGGTACCACCAGTGATGTTGTACTGTGGGTTAAGACCATTGAGATGGCTGAAGAGAGCAAGGTTATCCCCGTTAAGGAAGATACGGAAGGAGTCAATGTTAACCTTCTTGGTCCATTTGCTAGGGAATGTGTATCCAAGCTGGACACTCTTGATGGCAAAATAAGATGCATCGACCAACCACCTGTCAGCAGCGATTCGTCCGGAACCGATGAGTACGGCAGGAACATCTGTCTCGTCACCAGGATTCTGCCAGCGGCGAAGAACATTCTTGCTCCAGGTATCACCGGAATAGGTTACTTCCATTGCACTGGCATAGACACTGTCATACACTTTTCCACCTACGGAGAAAGTAGTGAGGAATGAGAAGTCAACTGCACCGAACTGGAAATCAGAACCGAAGGATCCCATGAACTTAGGCTGGCGGCTGCCCATATAATACTTGCTGCTGCTTGCCTTTGACTTGTCGGAAGTGATGTAATCCGAGCCCTCGATCTTTTCTCCACTGTCGTTGGTATCATATGCCCAATAGAGAAGGGCACCCGTTGCAGGATCGACACCGGCAGTCTTAGGTACGTAGTATGTGAAGATAGGCATGCCTTCCTTGATCACATATGAGCCACTGGTGATAGTGTCACTCTCACCGGTAAGATGAAGAACCTTGTTACGGTTGAGATATGCCATCAAAGTTGAACTTGCGCGAAGGTTAGACTTCTGGAGCCAGTTGAATTTGAACGTTGACTCAAAACCGTTGTTCCTCATGGAGCCGAGGTTTGAGTTGTAACCGGTGAAGCCGGTGGAAGCTGCCATAGGAGCATCAAGGAGGAGGTCGTCAGTCTTTGAAAGATAGTATTCGAGGGTTACTTCAAGGAATTTCTTGAAGAGAGTACCCTCCACTCCGAAGTTCCAGGTTCCCCTCTTCTCCCATGAAAGGCTACGGTTCTCAAGGGTTGACACAACAGCACCGGAGTTGTTGGCATTTGCATATGTCAGGTCATAGAGAGATTGCCATGCATAGTAGGAACCGACAGTATCATTTCCAAGCTGTCCATAAGAAGCTCTGATGGTAGCGTTGTCAACCCAGGAGACATTCTTCATGAAATTCTCTTCGGAGAGCCTCCAGGAACCACCCAACGACCAGAAATTACCCCAACGGTAATCCTTGTTGAAACGGGATGAACCATCTGTACGGAAAGTGGCTTCTACATAATATTTATCAGCAAAGTCATAATTCAAACGCCCGAGATATGACTCAATCCTGTAAACCTCAGCGTAAGAATTGTTGGTCTGTGTGCCTGAAGCAGGGGCGAGCTCCGCAATTCCCGCATAGATATGATCACGGCTGGCATAGAGATAAGAGTAATCGTAGTTGTAATACTCGTGTCCCGCCTGGGCAAGAACATGGTGATCACCGAATTTGCGGTCATATTTGAGAATCTCGTTGACAGTATATGAGAAAGTACGGGTAGAATACTTGTCCACAGAGCCCTGTGTAGAGGATCCGTCACCATGATAAGGGTTGTAGTATGATGTAATGTACCTATTAACAAGATCAGCACCGACATTGACTGTAAAGGTCAGTCCCTGGAAAGCTCCAAGTGACTTGGATGTGCCGCCGAGAGTAACATAACCGCGGGCACTGGTATTGTCGCGCTTCGTATTGTAATGGTTATCATAAAGGTCACCGACGGCATTGAATCTTGAAGCCTTAGGACGACCGGTCATACCATAGTCAAACATACGACTGCCAGACTCATCCAGAATATCCTTTCCGCTCTCATCCTTCATATAAACAGGATAGATAGGAGCCATGAACTGAGCGGTATACCACGCATTACCGGTCTGGGTATCAGAATATTGTGACTGATTCGCGTCAGTCTTTGAATAACTCACGTTAGCACCCATTGAGAGCCAGTTCTTTGCCTGGTGATCAACATTGCCACGGATTGAGAAACGATTGAACTTTGTTGTAATGAGAACACCCTGCTCATCGAGATATCCGAAAGAGAAAGCATACTTGGTCTTTGCATCTCCTCCGGAAACGCCGAGATTGTACTCCTGATGGATAGCCTTGGTATTTGTCAACTCATCCATCCAGTTTTCATTCCATG
Organism: Candidatus Cryptobacteroides sp.; assembly: GCA_045600405.1. GTDB lineage: Bacteria > Bacteroidota > Bacteroidia > Bacteroidales > UBA932 > Cryptobacteroides. The sequence goes on along the minus strand of JAZRXV010000002.1, from coordinate 5,783 downwards.
CAGAAACTGCATCGGAGCGGACAAGACCAGTCTCAGGATCCACGACGGTATCCCAAGTATAGTTCTTGTACGGGTTGTACTGTTCTCCTCCCAATGCTCCGGACATATCGGCAGAAGCATACTGCTTGGAGAGATCCATAGGATAACCACTCTGGAAATAATTGTTCTTAAGAGCCTCCCATGTGAGTTCAACGAATTCATTCTGTGATACCATGTCGTAATCCTTGATTGAACGGGACTGCAGACCGACATTGGCACGGAAGTTCACAACTGTGCGGCCTTCTGCACCTTTCTTGGTAGTGATCATTACGACACCGTTTGCACCACGGGAGCCATAAAGAGCAGCAGCAGAAGCATCCTTGAGGATGGTAAGGGACTCGATATCATTAGGGTTGATCGATGCAAGATTGCCATCGTAAGGAATGCCATCGACCACATAAAGAGGATTCGAACTTGCATTGATGGAACCGGTACCTCGAATCTGGATTGTAGCACCCTCACCAGGCTGGCCGGATCCTGAAGTCGTGGTGACACCTGCCACAAAACCTTCAATAGCCTTACTGACATTCGCAACAGTACGCTTCTTGAGGTTTTCGCTCTTTACTGTTCCGGCTGATCCTGTGAATGATGACTTCTTTGCGGTACCATAAGCGACGACGATGACATCATCGAGATACTCGGCATCCGAACTGAGGCTGACATTGATTGTCGTCTGGCCATCGATTGCGACTTCCTTAGTCTCGTAGCCTACAGAAGTAAAGACAAGAGTTCCGTTTGAAGGGACTTTGATAACATACTGACCGTCAGCGTCTGTGCTGGTACCGGTCGTGGTGCCCTTCAACTGGATTGCTGCGAACGGGACTGCCTCACCATTGGTGGCGTCACTTACAACACCCTTCACCGTGATGTCCTGACCGTAAGCCAGAGCAGTGACGAGGGTTGCCATCGCAACGAGGAATAACTTAAGTTTCTTCATAAGTTGAACTTTTGATTAATAAAATATATACTAAAATTTTTTTAGTTCAAGGCACAATACCCCCTTCAAAAAAGGGTTTGAGCCTGCTAAGTTACGCATTCTTTTATTTTTATCCAAATCCACGGAATAATTATAATGTTGCTGCAAAGCAAGTTGCGGCATGTTCAAATGTAAAGGATTTATCATTATTAAAATATTTACTTTCGAATCATCATCAAAAGTGCAGAATTTTGATATGAATTAAAAGCTCCATACCACTATTTCACCCCAAAATGCAATTTCAGCATATTCGGGGATTATTTTTATTTTTGCACTTTACATACTTCTGCCGAAAGATGAAACGACTTTCCATACTTCTCATCCCCCTGTTGTGGTCCGCCTTGTCCCTGATATCCTGCACCAAAGAGGAGCCGGAGCCGCATCTCCCCACCCAGACGGAGCAGCCGGCCCAGCAGGACGCGGAGACGCTGACAAAGTACTATGCCAACATGTTCGCGTTCAACATGATGAACACGTACTACCTCTGGAACGAGGAGATCTCGACAGCGCTCAAGACATGGCCGGCAGATGCCGACCCGATCGAAAAGGTCAAGGAAGTCCGCTACAAGAACAGTAAAGGAGATGACATCGACCGCTGGACCCAGGCGTTTGAAAACTATTCCACATTCATCAATGACATCAACGGCATCTCCACAACGTACGGGGCGGATTTCGTCCTGTATTACACCGACAGTTCAAGGCAGAAGGTCTGCGCCGTCATCACCTATGTATATAAAGACTCGCCGGCGGACAAGGCGGGCATTAAACGCGGAGATGCGATATTCACCGTGAACGGCAAGGTCATGACCGCTTCAAATTATGCTGACATACTCAACAGGGAGTACTACGGAAGCAGTTCCGTGACTGTCGCCATCCAGGACGGCAGCACGGTCAGCATGGAATCGGTGACCATGTACGAGGACCCGGTACTGCAGTACAGCACCTTTGACTGTGCCGGAAAAAAGGTCGGATACCTTGTATATACCAGTTTTACCCGGGACTCCTACCTGCGTCTGATCGAGGCATGCAGGTATTTCAAAGCTGAGGGCATCAGGGAGCTGATCCTGGACCTGCGGTACAACGGAGGCGGGCAGACCACCGTGGAGGCGGCTCTGGCATCGATGCTGGCCCCTGAGGCGAACGTCAAGGCGGGGGACATATATGAGATCGATGTCTATAACGAAAAGTTGTCAGAAATAATGGAAGGCGGCATAACCAGATTCAAAACTGACTTCAGTTCGAGTGCCGACGGGAAGACTGTCAGTTTCAGCACGGATGGTCTCAACCTTGGGATTTCGAAACTGTATGTCCTCACAGGTCCCGGCACCGCTTCCGCCTCGGAGAGCCTTATCACCGGGCTCCAGCCTTATCTGAGCATTGAGATCATAGGTGCTCAGACCTATGGGAAATACTGCGCCGGTATCATCTATCCCGCTTCCGCCTGGTATGAGGATGTCAAGGATCAGCTGACTGCGGAGGAGTACGCAAAAGGTCTGAAATACAGCAAGGACTGGGGAATCTATGTCATGATATCCAGATTCGCGGACAAGGACGGCAACACCCCTTGCATGCCCGACGGTTTCACTCCGCGCTACCGGGCTGATGACAACCCCGCGGACGGCCTGCAGTTGGGAGACCCGCAGGAGGCCCTGCTGAAAGTGGCGCTCCAGCATGCCGGATTCGAATACCCGGCAGATACTGCCAATGAAAGAGTGAAGGCCAATGCTTTCAGACCTTACGCACCGCTACCACCAGAACTTGTCGGCCACCGGATCGGCAGATTCAACGGCAAGTTCGAGATTGTCGGGAAGATTGGCAAAAAGGTCAAGGCCGAGAGCTTTCTCCAATTTGTCGACTGAAATAGCCAGATCCTTCAGATCCGCTGCGGCATCGTCCGGACCGTTCCTGAAACGGAAAGCAATCCCCCTGTATCCTCCGTCCTTCGAATACAAAAGGACGGCCTTGTACAGGTAAACCGGCACGGTCACTTTTTTCCCGTCATTGTCAAGGACATGGGTGCCGCTTCCCCTGATGTCGGCGCCCGTCACCACATAGAGCGAATCAGCCGCCGGCATCCATTTTTCCCTTATCACCCTCTCCAGATCCTCCCAGCTGCCCTCATTCAGGCTCTTGTCCTGAGGCACTATGTTGGAGCAGAGGAAGGCATCGAGGTTGTCCCTCATGTCAAGCCTGTCGGCCGACGGGACCATATGTCCCCTGATATAGGAGGAGCCGTTGCCCGGAGAATATGAGCGCGAGGCCAGCATGGCCTGCTCCTCCCTGCCGAGCAGAGGGTCCAGGGCATATGCATCCGTCCTCTTTCCTGCGCCCCTGTTGCCTCTGCACAGCACATAGGCCTCCCATATGGGGATATGGTGGCGCAGATCATAGCAGATCGAATAGTTCCTTCCCCCATCCTTCGAAGCATGATGCAGGAACACCCGTCCGTCCTTGCGCTTCATGGACGGGAGCTCGAGCCACGATGCGCCGGCTACGGGAGAACGGTATCCTCCATACGGGGCGCGGGCATGGCCCGCATACAGGGCATTACGGGCCTCCGCCCGCCCCAGATGGGACCCTTTCCTTGCGAAAATCGAAATACTGTCTCCCGGAGTGAAGCCATAGCTGCCGAAGCCGTCCATCTGATAGACCAATACGTAACCGGTGTCATCAGCAAGATAGAAAGAACCTGCTTCTTCGTCAGTGACGGAGACCAGTTCGCCGGATATCCTGTACCAGGCATTTTCACCGGCGGCCGCATCTCTGAACGCCGCGATGGTGACATCCCTGCAGCCTTCGGGAGGAGCCGTCACCGGCCACGCTCCGCTGTCCTCTCCACAACATACAAGGGCAATCGCTGCCAACAAGGACAGCAATCCCATTTTTTCCCTCAAAACACAACCCTTCATGCAAGCAAATATAAAAAGTATTCTTAACTTTCGTTGAATAATTCTGTTTATCATGAAAAGACTCCTTCTCGCCCTATCGGCCTTATTTATCCTCTGCCTTTATGCAGGCGCTCAGGATATGTCTGTTTCAGAATGGAACGGATGCACCAGATATGACTATACGATAGACGGCCGTGCGGCCCTTATGGTCATACCGCAGAATCCCGCTCCCGGCAACCCGTGGATATGGCGCCCGGCATTCTTCGGAGCCTTCCCTTCAGTCGATGAAGCCCTGCTGAAAGAAGGCTGGCACATAGGATATTACGATGTGACGCACTTCTACGGCACTCCGGAAAGTGTCTGCTGGGCGAAGGATTTCTACGATGACGCCGTGCAGCGCTTCAACTTAAATCCGAAAGCCACGGTCGAAGGATTCAGCCGTGGCGGATATTTCTGCTTTGCATGGGCTGCTGCCTATCCCGAGACCGTCGCTTCACTCTACGTCGATGCCCCCGTCTGCGACCTGACCTCCTGGCCGGCACGCAAAAGGGAGGACCTGTGGGCGGACATGCTCAAGTTATGGGGCATCGAGGACAAGGACATGACATCCGGCTTCAAGGGCAACGCCCTGCAGCAGATTCCGGCGATCGCAAAGGCCGGCATCCCTATCATAGCGGTGTGCGGAGGCAGCGATACGGTTGTCCCTTTCAAAGAGAATTTCGAGCCTGTGCGTGACGCCTACCAGACACTCGGCGGCACCGTCGAACTGATTCTCAAGCCTGATTGCGAGCACCATCCGCACAGTCTCGAAAAACCGGAACCGGTCGTCGATTTCCTCAAGAGATATGCACCGGGATATTCGGATTATCAGGACATCCATGTAAGAGGCGATATGGACAATGCCATGTATGCCATGACTGTCCGCAAGAAGGCTTGCGTGGCCTTCCTCGGCGGATCAATCACGGAGATGAGAGGTTGGCGTGACATGATCAAGGAGGACCTCACGCAGCGTTTCCCTGAGACGGACTTCAATTTCATCGACGCCGGCATTGCATCCCTGGGGTCCACCCCTCACGCCTTCCGTTTCGCAGACGACGTGCTTGCACACGGCACCCCGGACCTCCTTTTCATAGAGGCGGCGGTCAACGACGACACCAACGAATTCAGCCCTGAGGCGCAGGTGCGCGCGATGGAAGGCATTGTCCGCCATGCACGCAAGGCGAACCCGAAGGTAGATATCGTAATCATGGATTTCGTCCATGACCCGTTCATGCCGCTCATGGACAAAGGGCAGATGCCTGATGTAGTGTTTAACCATGAAAGGGTGGCCAACCATTACCGGATAAGCACCATCAACCTTATCAGCGAGATCCACTCCAGGATGGCGGCGGGCGAATTCGCCTGGGAGAAGTTCGGCGGCACCCACCCGGCATGGTTCGGGCACAAATTCTATGCTGCAGCCATCAACAGCCTGCTGGACTCATGCACGCGTCCGTCCGGAGAATACACTCCTGCCGATCATCCTATGCCGGATCCGCTCGACAAGGCATGTTACGAGAATGGAAGGCTCGTCCCCGTCTCTGAGACATACGCCCGCAAAGGATTCAGCATCATGGACAACTGGACGCCTTCTGACAAGAAGGTCGGCACACGCCCCGGATTCGTGGGAGTGCCTATGCTGGCGACAACGGACGGCGGTTCGTTCAAATTCGACTTCACAGGCAGCGCAGTGGGCATCTTCTGCGTCGCGGGGCCCGATGCCGCGGTCATACGCTACAGGATAGACAAAGGCCCATGGCAGACCCTGGACACCTTCACCCACTGGAGCAAGGGCCTCTACCTGCCATGGGTTTACACCCTCGCGGACGGTCTTGAGGACA
>JAZRXV010000001.1:0-11447 GCA_045600405.1 Candidatus Cryptobacteroides sp. | reverse complement strand
ACTGACCATATGAACAAGTATCCTAAAATCGGTATCCGCCCGACCATAGATGGTCGTCAGGGTGGTGTGAGGGAATCCCTCGAAGAGAAGACAATGGCTTTGGCAAATGCTGTCAAGGACCTTATTGAAAGCAATCTGCGCAACGGCGACGGTTCTCCTGTGGAGTGCGTAATCGCCGACAGTACTATCGGACGTGTGGCTGAGTCGGCTGCATGTCAGGAGAAATTCGAGCGTGAGGGCGTGGGTGCCACAATCAGTGTCACTTCATGCTGGTGCTACGGTTCCGAGACCATGGACATGAATCCGCATTGGCCGAAGGCTGTCTGGGGATTCAACGGTACGGAGCGCCCGGGCGCAGTCTATCTTGCAGCAGTGCTCGCAGCACATGCCCAGAAGGGCCTTCCTGCATTCGGAATCTATGGACATGATGTCCAGGATCTCGACGACAACACCATCCCTGCTGACGTAAAGGAGAAGATCCTCCGCTGGGCACGCGCTGCCATGGCAGTCGCAACCATGCGCGGCAAGAGCTACCTCAGCCTCGGCAACACCTGTATGGGTATCGCCGGCTCCATCGTCAACGCTGATTTCCTCCAGCAGTATCTCGGCATGCGCACGGAGTATGTATCTCTCGTGGAGATTCTCCGCCGCGTCGATTTCGAGATCTACGATCACGAGGAGTTCGAGAAGGCAATGGCCTGGGTCGAGAAGTTCTGCAAGCCTAACGAGGGTCATGATTACAACGAGGACCGCGCACTCTTCCCTGGTACCCCTATGACCACGTTCAACGGTAAGGGCAAGGGCAAGAACCGTGAGGAGAAGGATGCCGATTGGGAGTTTACCGTCAAGAATTATATGATTATCCGCGACCTCATGGAGGGTAATCCTAACCTCCTCAAGATGGGTTACAAGGAAGAGGCTCTCGGCCATAACGCCATCGCGGGCGGTGTCCAGGGGCAGCGCCAGTGGACTGACTACAAGCCTAATTTTGATTTCCCTGAGTCCCTTATGTGCTCATCATATGACTGGAACGGCATCCGTGAGGCAAAGATACTCGCCACCGAGAATGATTTCTGCAACGGTATGACCATGCTTTTCGGTCATCTCTTGACCAACAAGGGGGTCATGTTCAGCGATATCCGTACATACTGGAGCCCTGATGCAGTGGAGAGGGTGACCGGCAAGCGCCCTGAAGGCGGTGCCGCAAATGGATTCATCCACCTCATCAACTCCGGTGCAACTACACTTGATGCTACCGGTGCTATGACCGATGCAGAGGGCAAACCTACGATGAAGTGCCCATGGGAGATGACAGAGGCTGATGCTGAGGCTTGTCTCTCCGCCACACAGTGGATGCCGGCAGACCGCGATTACTTCCGCGGCGGCGGTTATTCTTCACACTTCCTCAGCAAGGGAGGCATGCCTATGACCATGATGCGCCTCAACATGGTTGCCGGTCTCGGTCCTGTCCTCCAGATCGCTGAAGGCTGGACAGTGGAACTCCCTATGGATGTCCACAATATCCTTGACAAGCGCACGGACCCGACCTGGCCTACCACATGGTTCGCTCCTAGGCTCGACCCATCAAAGGACTGCTTCAAGGATGTATATAGCGTGATGAACTGCTGGGGTGCAAATCACGGCGCTATCGCATACGGTCACATAGGAGCCGACCTCATCACCATGGCTTCAATGCTCCGTATCCCTGTCTGCATGCACAATGTCCCTGACGAGAATATATTCCGCCCGGCTGCATGGAATGCATTCGGAATGGACAAGGAGGGTGCTGATTACAGGGCTTGCGCTAACTTCGGACCAATCTACAAATAATGGCACCGAATACTGCATCTCCTAAACTGGTTGAACGGAAATATCTGCTTCCGTTCATCCTAATTACATCGCTTTTTGCGCTGTGGGGCTTTGCTAACGATATCACCAACCCTATGGTCGCGGCGTTCCAGACCGTTATGGAACTGTCTGCTGCCAAGGCTTCCCTGATCCAGTTCGCATTCTATGGCGGCTATGCCACCATGGCAGTCCCTGCCGCGCTTTTCATCAGGAAGTACAGCTACAAGAGCGGTATCCTCCTTGGTCTGGCGCTGTATGCCGTGGGTGCATTCCTGTTCATCCCGGCTGCGTCCAACCAGAGTTTCACCTTCTTCTGTTTCTCCCTCTACATCCTGACCTTCGGACTGGCATTCCTCGAGACCACTGCGAATCCGTTCATCCTTTCACTCGGCGCGAAGGAGAATTCCACCCGCAGGCTCAACCTTGCCCAGGCTTTCAACCCTATGGGCTCGCTGACGGGAATGGCCGTGGCTTCTTTCGTAGTTCTGCCTTCGCTTCTCAGTGATACCCATCGTGACGCAGACGGCAAACTGATATTCAATCAGCTGCCCGAGGCTGTCAAAGCATCCGAGCGTCTGCATGACCTGGCAAGTATCAGGAATGCATATGTCGCCCTTGGTGCCGTTGTGCTGGTGGTCTTCGTCATCATCCTTCTCACGAAGATGCCGAAGACAATCAACACAGAAGACAAGACCAAGGCGGGGGATACGTTGAAACGCCTGTGGCACAATGTCACATATCGTGAAGGCGTGCTGGCACAGGTGTTCTATGTCGGAGCGCAGATCATGGTATGGACATTCATCATCCAGTATGCCGACAATCTCGGTATCGACAAGGCGACGGCTCAGAAATTCAATATCATAGCCATGGGCTCCTTCCTCCTGTTCCGCTTCATCTCCACATTCCTGATGAAGTATGTCAACTCCAGGAAACTGCTTGCCATATTCGGAATATGTGCCGGCATATGCACTATCGGAGCGATAAGCTTCGTGGGCCCTCTGGGGCTCGGATGCCTTGTCTGTATCAGTGCGTTCATGAGCCTCATGTTCCCTACGATCTACGGAATCTCCCTTGAGAACGTCAGTTCCGAGGACAGTTCGCTTGCGGCCGCATTCCTGGTCATGGCGATTGTCGGCGGCTCGATCCTGCCGCCTCTCCAGGGCAGCATCATTGACAAGTCTGTCATTTTCGGTCATCCTGCCGTCAATGTCAGTTTCATCCTGCCTCTGATCTGTTTCGTAATGGTGACTATTTTCGGATTAAGGTCATACAAGAGGGGAAAATAGGGGACCGTACTTGTATTTTTGCATTGAAAAGCATAACTTAGCGGAAGTTAGTAGTCTGTTAGGTTATGCTTTTTGATTTGGATATGATCCGCCGTTTCTATAGCGGATATTGTGAGAAGGTGGATGCCGCCCGATGCGTCCTGGGACGTCCTCTTACATATGCCGAGAAGATACTTTATTCCCATCTGTTCGACGGGCTCCCTGAGAGGCCCCTGAAACGGCTTGAAGATTATGCCTTCTTCCGTCCCGACCGTGTTGCTATGCAGGATGCCACGGCGCAGATGGCTATCCTCCAGTTTATGAATGCAGGCAGGGACAGGACTGCAGTACCTTCGTCAATCCATTGTGACCATCTGATATGTGCGCATGACGGTGCCGGAACGGATCTTGCCGATGCGTGCAGGACCAACGCCGAGGTGTACGATTTCCTCAAGTCCGCAGCCGCGCGTTATGGCATGGGCTTCTGGAAGCCCGGTGCCGGAATAATTCATCAGGTGGTTCTGGAGAATTATGCGTTTCCGGGCGGCATGATGGTAGGTACGGATTCCCATACGCCGAATGCCGGCGGACTCGGAATGCTTGCCGTAGGTGTCGGCGGCGCTGATGCCGTTGACGTGATGGCAGGGATGGAGTGGGAGCTCAAGGTCCCCCGTATCATCGGTGTCAGACTTAGCGGCCGTCTTGCCGGATGGGCCTCCGCCAAGGATGTCATCCTGAAACTTGCGGGCATCCTGACGGTCAAGGGAGGAACCAATGCAATAATAGAATATTTCGGGGAGGGGACTGAATCCATCTCCTGTACCGGAAAGGCAACCATATGCAATATGGGCGCGGAAGTAGGCGCTACATGCTCTGTCTTTCCATATGACGGAAAGATGTCCGCTTACCTCAAGGCCACAGGCCGCTCCGAGGTGGCTGATATGGCGTCTTCGGCAGCGGCGTACCTCAAGGCGGATGAAGGTGCCGAAGCGTGGTATGACAGCATCATCGACATAGACCTTTCGACATTGGAACCATATGTGAACGGTCCGTTCACTCCTGACGCCGCATGCCCTCTCAGCGAAATGAAAGAGCGTGTCCCGGCCATGGGGTATCCTGAGGAAGTGCAGGTTAGCCTTATAGGCTCGTGTACGAATTCGTCGTATCAGGATCTGGCAAGGGCCGCTTCAGTTGCCGGGCATTTCCTTTCAAAGGGAATGATGCCGAAGGCCGCTCTAATAATAAATCCGGGAAGTGAAATGATATGTGCTACGGCTGAGAGGGATGGGATACTGCCTGTCTTGAGGAAAGCCGGGGCTGTGGTGATGGCCAATGCCTGCGGGCCTTGCATAGGACAGTGGAAACGCAAGACATCGGATCCTTCGGCGCGCAACTCGATCGTAACTTCTTTCAACCGTAATTTTGCCAAGAGGGCGGACGGCAATCCTAATACGCATGCTTTCATCGTATCTCCTGAAATGGCCGTGGCGATAGCATTCAACGGGACTCTGTTCCCTGACATTTCCGCTTTGCCTGTCCCGTCCGGGGATGAACTTCCTTCGTCAGGATTCGCGTCATGCACTGCCGGATACGTGGCGCCTCCGGAAAAGGCGGCCCCTGTCTCGATAGATCCTTCCAGCGAAAGGCTACAGGTCCTCGTGCCTTTCCTTCCGTGGGACGGCAAGGACTTCACCGCTGTGCCGCTTCTGATAAAGACTCAGGGTAAATGCACGACGGATCATATTTCCATGGCGGGGCCGTGGCTGAAATACAGGGGGCATCTTGAGAATATTTCCGAAAACATGCTCATGGGAGCGGTAAATGCTTTCAATGGGAAGACCAACAGTGTGCTTCACGGCTCGGAAACAATGACCGTGTCCGCATCCGCAAGGGCATACAGGGATGCAGGATGCGGCAGTGTGGTTGTGGCCGGGGATAATTATGGAGAGGGTTCCAGCCGGGAGCATGCCGCTATGGAGCCACGTTATCTCGGTGTCAAGGCTGTACTCGCCAAAAGTTTCGCACGCATCCATGAGACCAACCTCAAGAAACAGGGCGTGCTTGCCCTTACATTCGCCGACGGCGATGACTACGGCAAGGTCATGGAAGGGGACAGGCTGGATATCCTTGTGACCGGTCTTGCTCCCGGTATGCCTGTAAGGGTTGTGCTCCGTCATGCGGACGGGACGAGTGACTCCATTCTGGCAAAACATACATATAATGACAAGCAGATCGGGTGGTTCAAAGCCGGTTCCGCCCTTAACAGTATAGCAGGATGATAAGGAAAACAATACCATTTGTACAGGGCGACGGTGTCGGTCCGGAGGTGACGGCATCTATGCGCGCGGTGCTCGACGCCGCGGTATTGAAGGCCTATGGGGAGGAACGTGGGATAGATTGGCTTGAAGTACTGGCCGGAGGGACGGCCTGGGAGCGCCTCGGAACCTATCTTCCGGATGAGACCATGCAGGCATTCAAGGAATACGGCATTGGGATAAAGGGGCCTTTGATGACTCCCGTGGGTGGAGGTATACGTTCGTTGAATGTGGCACTGCGCCAGGGTCTGGATCTCTATGTGTGTCAGAGGCCCGTGCGTTGGTTCAAAGGTGTCGAGTCTCCTGTGAAACATCCTGAAAATGTGGATATCGTGGTATTCCGTGAGAATACCGAGGATATATATGCGGGCATCGAATGGGAGGCAGGTTCGGAGGATGCCCGGAAATTCTATGAATTCCTCCATGGGACCATGGGCGTGAACAAGGTGCGTTTCCCTGAAAGTTCCGGGTTCGGTGTGAAGCCTGTGTCCCGCGAGGGGACGGAACGTCTGGTCCTTGCCGCATGCCGATATGCGTTGAAGCATGGAAGAAAGACGGTGACGCTGGTGCATAAGGGCAATATCATGAAATTTACCGAAGGCGGATTCTGCAAATGGGGATACGAAGTCGCCGGACGGGAATTCGCCGATGAGATAGCCTCCGGTAAGTTGGTGATAAACGATTGCATTGCCGATGCATTCTTGCAGAATGCCCTCCTTAAGCCTGAGGCATATTCCGTGGTCGCGACGCTGAATCTCAACGGGGATTATATCTCGGACATGCTTGCCGCGCAGGTGGGGGGCATAGGCATAGCGCCCGGTGCAAATATTAACTATGATACCGGCTGTGCGATTTTCGAGGCTACGCACGGCACTGCTCCCGATATTGCCGGCAAGGATATTGTCAATCCATGCTCGAACATCCTTTCCGGGGTGATGATGCTGGAATACATAGGGTGGGGTGAGGCCGCTGTCCTTGTGACCGAAGCCCTTGAGAAATCGTTCTCCGAGGGCTGTGCCACTGCGGATCTCGCAAGGATGATGCAGGGTGGCCGGGCTCTTGGAACCAAGGCTTTCACAGAACATATTGTTGAATTGATAAACAAATAGATATGACCGGACTCAGCAAAAGTGATTATCTGGTATATAAACTGTCGGACCTGATGAAGGACAGTACCAGGATTGATGCGGATCTTTTCAAGAAACTTGACGTCAAGAGGGGGCTGCGCAACGAAGACGGTACCGGTGTCCTTGCCGGACTGACCAACATCGGTGATGTCGTCGGATACCGCAGGCTTCCGGACGGAGGCCTGGAACCTGTCGAGGGAAAGTTGTTTTTCCGCGGGTATGAAGTCGCTGATATAGTGCATGCTGTAGAGTCCGAGAAACGTTTCGGTTTCGAGGAAGTGGCCTATCTGCTTCTTTCCGGACGCCTTCCCGATGCGGACGAACTGCATGTCTTCAGGAACCTGCTGTATGCCAATATGCCTCTCGAGAAGAATACCCTGCTCCATATCATTGAGATGGAGGGGCATGATATCATGAACATCCTCGCCCGCAGTGTGCTGGAATTCTATACCTTCGATGAGAATCCTGACGATACGTCCCGGGAGAACCTGATGCGCCAGAGCGTGGAACTCATATCCAAGTTCCCGACCATCATAGCGTACGCTTACAATATGCTGCGCCATGGTGAGCACGGGCGCTCGCTCCATATCAGGCATCCGCAGAAGAACCTATCGATAGCGGAGAATTTCCTGTTCATGCTGAAGGGGCGCAGTTATACCGCTCTGGATGCCAGGACGCTTGACCTTTTGCTTATACTCCACTCCGAGCATGGCGGAGGTAACAACTCCACTTTCACAGTAAGGGTTACATCATCCTCCGGCACGGATACTTATTCGTCCATCGCCGCGGGCATCGGTTCGCTCAAGGGCCCGAAGCACGGAGGCGCGAATATCAAGGTATGTCAGATGATCGAGGATATAAAGAAGAATATTTCCGACTGGACGGATGATGCCGCGATATGCGCCTATCTTACCAGGATACTTAAGGGGGAGGCTTTTGATGGCAAGGGGCTTGTCTACGGCATAGGACATGCGGTTTATACAATGTCGGATCCGCGGGCCGTCCTGTTGAAGGAAATGGCCGCCCAGCTTGCCGCCGAGAAGGGCCGTACCGATGAGTTCGAGTTCCTTGAAAGGCTTGAAAAGGATGCTATAGACACGGTATATAAAGTGAAGGGACGTCATGCGAAAACCCTTTGCGCCAATGTCGATTTCTATTCCGGCTTCGTGTATGATCTGATAGGGATTCCCCGCGAGATATTCACTCCGCTGTTCGCCATGGCGAGAATTGTGGGGTGGTGCGCCCACAGGAACGAGGAGCTCAATTTCGAAGGGCGCAGGATTATCAGACCGGCCTACAGATGCGTCACGGACGAGATGGAATATGTGGCGATGGAGGGCAGGTGAGTCTTTTTTTCAACAGCATCCGGCGGGTGCTGTTTTTTTTGTATGAAAAAGTGCGCTTTGATTAATAAATTATTTGAAAATATTTGTTGAAGTCCTTTTTTTAGAGTATATTTGTGCGTTTATTGTAAAGAAGGGTTGTTTGTGTCGAAAGCTCGACATATGATTTTGGCTTTGGCATGTTCACTCTTGGCGGTATCCCAGTATTCCGGGGCGCAGACAAAGGTGGACGGGGTTGTTTCGAGACTGGTCGAAGCAGGTTATATGGATGTCAGGTCATACGAGGATGGCTCCGAGTTGATCTTTACATTGGAGAACGATGCGTACAAACTTCAGGCTTCAGGCCTTGCTAATGCCGTAAGGCTCCTCTCTGAAGAGGGCATCCTAGATGATGAGAGGGAGGTGACGGTGATAGTGACCCTCAACGGGGTACCTGAGGTTTCTTTGAAATACATTCCGGCTCTGCATCGTTGGATAACGAGCTACAGGCTGGAAGACAGCTGGGACAAGGTCCGAAAGGAAGAGAGATCGGGCAAGTCGTTCGGCAGGACTGATCTGGTGCTGTATCCGCAGGTTTCGCTTATGAACCTGATCATCACCCAGGTCTATCAGTCGCTGTGGGACATCAATCCTACTTTGGAGGCGCATTTGTGGAAGGGGGCGAAACTTTCAGCGCAGGTGAAGATTCCGATTTACAATGACGGATATGGTCACCGTGAAAGCATGGTCCATCCAGGGCAGACGACCCTTTCACAGAGATTCAGGCTCCCGTACAACGCCAACGTGTTCGGCAAGGCTACGGTGGGTACTTTCAGCAACAGCCGTTACGGCGCTGCTCTCGAACTCTTCTATCCGTTCCCGAACGAGAGGTTCTCGCTTGAGAGCAAACTTGGATACCTTGGCCTGTACTATTGGGAGGGATTCACGCTGCACATCGGCGATGAACTGAAATTCTTCTGGAGTCTCGGCGGCAGTTATTACTGGCCGAAGGAGCAGACTACGTTCGCGCTGAAGCTGGAGAAATTCCTGCTGGATGACATTGGCGTCAAATACGAGATGATACGGCATTTCCGCCATTGCTCCATAGGATTCTATGCGGAGAAGGGTTTTTACAGTGATACCCATACCAACGGCGGGTTCAGGTTCATGGTTTCGCTCCCTCCGTACCGGATGAAGAGGTACAGGCGGTATCCGAAGGTGACGGCAGGCTCGATAGGTATGACTTACAACGCCAACAACGAGCAGCGGTGGTACAAGGAGTGGAAGACCGAGTACGGCGACAATATTATGAGTAACAACGCTTTTAATCCATACTATATTGACAGCGAAATTGTTAAGTTAAATTATTAATATTTTAAATTATTTTAAAGACGATGAAAAAAATCATTTCAAAACTCGCTCTCGTGAGTGTTGCAATGGCTGGTCTGTTCACTTCATGCCAGATTGAGAACATCAAGACCACCTTCGATCTTGCGGAAGCATCCTACACAATCAATGTGAAGGCTTACTACTCTCTTACTGGTGAGGAGATTACCTCAAGCTGTACCTTCGAGAGCCCATTTGCACAGGGCGCATCCTTCAAGGTTCCTACAACCAACAAGGGTATCGCCGCTCAGACCATTCAGGTAAAGGCTACCTTCACAAAGTCAGGTGAGTCTATCACCAAGCCTTTCGACATCCCTACAGTCAATCCTGGCGGAGTAGGAACCGGTACACTTGAGTTCTGGTTCGGCTCAACAGACGACGAGGAGTATTCAGTCGTTCTCGTTGACGAGACATCCAAGACAGTTGTCGGCGATCTTCAGGCCACTCATTATGCACACTTCAGCCACGCTGACGGTACAACCTGGAACACCAATGATACAGAGTTCATCCTCTCCGGCGAAGCCGAGTATGAGCTTTGGACAGGTGCTGAAGTCTCTGACATCGAGTCAGTCGATCCTAAGTATGCTTCAGAGGTCGAGCCTCGTGCACAGAATTATGCGAACCCGGCCCTCACCAAGACCACTGAGACCCTCAAATTCCAGGTTTCTGCATGGGCTGCCTACAGGGTTTGGGCAGAGCGTGTCATCAAGACCGAGAATTACAACGTTGTCAAGAAGAACTCTGTCATGGATACCGAGGAGGTTGTCGGTTCATTCGTAAGGACCAGCTATACCTCAACAGTCGCTCAGTTCGCTGAGGAGGCTTGCCCGGGACATGAGGCTCACTACACCCACGGACATGGTACACATGACATCCACGGTGGACACAACAACGCCGGTGGTGGAATCGTTTACGGTGAATAATTTTTGTCTAACCAATTTTAGTTTTATATGAAAATCAAAGCAATCGTACTGTCTATCGCATTGGTAGCAGGCATCTTCTCAGCAAATGCTCAGGAGTGCAAGAAGACCAACGATGTATTCATCGGTATCGGTGGTGGCGTTAACTCTGTCATTACCAATACATCATCTGATGGTATTTCATTCAACTCTGTTTCTCCGGCTGCTCAGATCCAGGTTGGTGCTTATGTTACTCCTGTATGGGGTATCCGCGGTGTCATCGCAGGTCCTTTCCAGACCCTCGGTCAGCATAACGGAAGCTACAAGACCTATGGTGGACTCAATACTCTTTATGATGTCAAGAACAAGCTCTACGGCGAACTCGACCTCGATGCTATGTTCAATATCGTGAAGGCTTTCAACAAGGGAGCAAACTCTGTAGTTGACCTCTATCTTTTCGCAGGTCCTGAGATGAGCGTCTCATCAGTTGGTACCAACTTCACCGGTCTCAGCACAATCGACAAGGTTCAGGAGGTTGAGGAGAATGATGAGGTTGTCGCACGCTTTGGTGCTACCGCAGGTCTCGGCCTCGGTTTCAACATCACTCCGAAGTTTGCTCTCGCTATCGAGGGCCGCTTAGGTGTTGCTCCTTCTATCTTCGGTGACGCTTCCCTCAACCGCAAGGCAGAGGGTGATGGCCGCCTCACACTCAACGCTGTTTACACCATCGGTGGAAAGCACAGCAAGGCTGAGCGTGTTGACGCTGCTGCCAAGTGCGCCGGTTATCTTACCGCTGCTGAGGCTGCTGCAATGGCTGCAGCTGCAGTTGAGAATAATCCTAAGATCGTCGAGAAGGTCGTCGAGAAGGAAGTTATCAAGTATGTTGACAAGGTTGTCGAGAACGATGTTCCTGCTTCAACCGCAGTCTTCTTCCCAATCAACAAGGCCACTCTCACCCCTGCTGACAAGGCTCGCATCAAGATCTACGCTGATGAGATCAAGAACTACGACGGCAAGGTTTCAGTTGTCGGTTATGCTGACAAGGCTACAGGTTCTGTTTCTACCAACCAGAAGCTTTCTGAGAAGCGTGCTCAGACCGTTTACGATGCACTCGTTGCTGAGGGTGTTCCTGCTAGCAAGCTCGTCAAGGATGCTAAGGGTGGCGTAGGCGCTATGTTCCTCAACAAGGATTCTCTCTCTCGTTGTGTCATCATGGGCCCTGCAAAATAATCAGGATACTGAATCAATATTGAAGGGAGATGCGGTTGCCGCATCTCCTTTTTTT